>NZ_JBFRDD010000020.1:0-130084 GCF_052113425.1 Cupriavidus sp. YAF13 | reverse complement strand
GAGTTCTTCGACCTGCATATCGTCTCCGATGAAATCCACGGCGAACGCGGCTACCAGATCGTGCTGGAACACGCCAACACCCCGGAGCTGCAGCAGCGCTGCCTCAAGATCTGCGAGATCGGCGCCCAGATGCGCCTGCTCTACACCACCGCCCTCTATCACGACTACGTCGCTCAGGAAATTCCCCTGCCTGAACTGGACATGGCTGCCTGAGCCCGCCCCTGGGCGGAATCGCGGCATCGCATTGGCATTGACGGCCCCGCCCGGGGCCTGAGCAGATGAAAGGCTTGAATATCATGGCAGTGGCAAAGACAGACGAATTCAACAACTACATCAACGGCGAATGGTCGAAGAGCGCCAGCGGGCGCACCTTCGACAACGTCAACCCGGCCGATACCGGCGATATCGTTGGCCGTTTCCAGGCCTCGACCGCGGATGACGCGCAGGCCGCCGTGGCCGCCGCCGCGGCCGCGTTCGACGCCTGGAAGAAAACCCCCATCTCCAAGCGTGCCAAGATCCTCAACGGCGCCGCCGACTATCTGGAAGCCAACGCAGGCCAGATCGCCGAGGAACTGACCCGCGAAGAAGGCAAGGCGCTCAACCTGAGCAAGGATGAAGTGCTGCGCTCCGCGCAGACCATCCGCTTCTATGCCGTGGAAGGGCAGTCCTTCTCCGGCGAGACCTATCCCCAGGACGATCCCGACATGATCGTCTACAGCCAGCGCGAGCCGCTGGGCGTGGTGACCGTGATCTCGCCGTGGAATTTTCCGGTGTCGATCCCGGCGCGCAAGATTGCCCCGGCGCTGATCGCGGGCAACACCGTGGTGTTCAAGCCCTCGTCGGACGCGCCGCTGAGCGGCTACCGGCTGGCGCAGGCGTTTGTCGAAGCCGGCATCCCCAAGGGCGTGCTCAACTTCATCACCGGCCGTGCCGGCGACGTGGGCGCGGCCATTACCGAAGCACCGGCGGTGCGTGCGATCTCCTTTACCGGCTCCACGGCGGCTGGCCAGCATATCCATCGCTCGGTGTCGCTGAGCACGCGCACGCAGATGGAACTCGGCGGCAAGAACCCGCTGATCGTGATGGAAGACGCCGACCTGGACCGCGCGGTGGACCTCACCATCAAGGGCGGCTTGTCGCTCAGCGGCCAGGCGTGCACCGGCACCAGCCGCGTGCTGGTGATGGCTTCGGTCAAGGCCGCCTATACGGAGAAATTGCTGGCCAAGGTCAAGACCCTGAAGATCGGCAGCGGCATGACGCCTGGCATGGACGTGGGCCCGCTCGCGACCCGCAAGCAGCTCGAAACGGTGCTCGGCTATGTGGAAGCCGGCAAGGCCGAAGCCACGCACCTGTGCGGCGGCGACCGCCTGGGCGGCGAGCCATACGACAAGGGCTTCTATGTCTCGCCGGCCGTCTTCACCGGCGTCACCCAGCAGATGCGCATTGCCCGCGAGGAAATCTTCGGGCCGGTGATCGCCATCATCGAGGTGAGCAGCTACGCCGACGCCATCGCCAAGGCCAACGACACCGAGTACGGCTTGTCGGCCGCCATCGTGACCAGCAACCCGCGCTATGCGCACGACTTCGCGCATGACATCCAGTCGGGCACGGTCAAGATCAACCGCACCACCACGGGCAACCTGATCAACGCGCCGTTCGGCGGCCTCAAGCAATCCAGCACCTCCACCTTCCGCGAGTCGGGGCGGGCAGGGCTGGAGTTCTACACCCAGATCAAGACCGTTTATCGCGGCTGCTGAGCCGGCGCGCACGCGTCAATCGTCAACCGTCGATCATCAATCCGCATCAACGCATCAAGCAGGAGCAGGACATGAGAAAGGCCATCAAGCTGGAACTGAAGGAAGCCCGTCACATGGTGGCGGCAGCCATCCGCAAGTCCGAGGAAATCGGCGTGCTGGAATCGATCTGCGTGGTCGACGACGGCGGCTACCCGCTGGCGCTGGAGCGCATGGACGGCGCACGCATCACCGGCCCGCAGATCGCCTGGAACAAGGCCTTTACCGCCGCCGGCCACAAGCGCTCCACCCACCTGTTCAACCAGGCCCCCAACGGCCCCGCGCTGCCGGGCAATGAAGCCTTCGGTATCCAGTGGAGCTTCGAGGGCAAGTTTGCCGTGTTCGTAGGCGGCTTCCCGATCGTGGTCAATGGCGAAGTCATCGGCGGCATCGGCCTGAGCGGCGGCAACGGCGAGCAGGACACCGCCGCTGGCGTGGCAGCGCTGCAGGCCCTGCAGGAACTGCTGGCCGGCGACGACCTGAAGGTGCTGGTCGAAGYCGATATCAAGAAGTAAACCCAGGCCCCAGCGACAGCCCGCAAACCACGCAAACCGCGCGATGCGAAGCGAGCCGTCAAGGTGTACCAGGCCGTATGGGGCGCCTCGTGATCCGGCGAAAAGAGCGGAAAAGAGGGACCCATGTCTGAGTATCGCCTTAAGGCGATGCGAGTTTGGGTCCCGGCCGCTCTTTTCGTTGGATCACGAGGGGAAGTCGCCCCATCCGGCGCGCCTTCTTTGCCTACTTTCTTGGCAAGACAAGAAAGTAGGTCGCCGCCCCGCAGGGGTGGTGAAACTGCCTTTGATTTTAGCTTTTAGCTTCTAGCTTTTAGGTTTTAGGTCTCGAAGTCCACCCCCCCACGCATTCCGAGTCAGCCATGTCCTACCGCATTCACCTCATCGAATCCCAGCAGTCGTTTGACGTCGATGCCGACGAGTCGGTGCTGGATGGCGCCCTGCGCGCCAACGTGCAGATGGCGCACGACTGCCGCTTCGGCGGCTGCGCCACGTGCCGCGTCAGGCTGGTCGAAGGCGCGGTGGCCTATGAGGAGTACCCCATGGGCCTGACTCCGGAAGAAGAAGCCGAAGGCTTTGCGCTGGCCTGCCAGGCGCGGCCCAGCAGCGACCTGGTGATCAGCACCGCGCGCCCGGGCGAGCCGTGCGCCGAGCCCGCGCGGCACACCGCGGTGATCCGCAAGATCGCGCCGCTCAGCGCCGACGTGGTGCACCTGACGCTGGAGCTGCCGCAGGCGCAGGCGCTTGACTACCGTCCCGGCCAGTACCTCAAGATCTTTGTCGGTGACGGCATCGCGCGCAGTTTCTCGATGGCGTCGGTTCCCAAGGACCGCACGGTGGACCTGCATGTGCGCCGTATTCCCGGCGGCTACTTCACCGAGCGCTTGCTGGCGGGACTGCGCTCCGATGACCAGCTCGACGTGGAGCTGCCGCTGGGCGGCTTCTATTTCCGCAAGGACGACTATCGCCCGCTGGTGATGGTGGCCACGGGCACCGGGCTGGCGCCGATCAAGAGCATCCTCGAATCGCTGATGGACGATCCGGATTGCCCGCCGGTCTCGCTGTACTGGGGCATGCGTACCCAGGCGGATTTGTACCTGCACGAACAGATCCAGGCGTGGGGCGCGCGGCTCTACGATTTCCAGTACGTGCCGGTGCTGTCGCGTGCCGACGGCGCATGGAGCGGCCGGCGTGGCCACGTGCAGCACGCCGTTGCCGCCGACCTGCCGGACCTGTCGGAGCACGCCATCTACCTGTGCGGCTCGCCCGACATGATCCGCGACGCGCGCGAGATCTTTCTCGGGCTCGGCGCCAGCGGCGCGCATATCTACGCCGACAGCTTCACATTCCAGCACAGTTGAACCAGCGCGCGCGGGCTGGCCAATGCCGGCCCGCGCGCCCACAAGACGAACATGTCCGACGACCACGGCAGTGTTCCATCCGCCCACCCGGCGGGCCATCCCGGCGCCAGCCTCGGCTCGCGCCATTCGCCGCTGTTTTCGCAGGTGACCGATACCTTGCGCCAGCGCATCGTCGGCGGCGTGTACCGCCAGGGCGACCGCCTGGTGGAGCACACGCTGTCGGCTGAACTGGGCGTGTCGCGCGTGCCGGTGCGCGAGGCGCTGCGCGCGCTGGCGGCCGAGGGGCTGGTTCGCATCGAGCCGCGCCGGGGCGCGTCGGTGGCGTGCCTGTCGGAGCATGTGGCCCGGGAGATGGTGGAGGTGCGTGCCACGCTGGAAGGCCTGAACGCCAAGCTTGCGGCGCAACGGCGCGATCCCCGGCTGGTCGCCGAGCTGCAGGAGGTGCTGCGCCAGGGTAGCGCGGCTGCATGCGGCGGCGAGGATGCGCGCCTGCTCACGCTCAATTTCCGTTTTCACGAAGTGCTGGGCAATATCGCCGCCAACAGCGTGCTGCAGGAGATGATGCGCTCCTTGCGCGAGCGTACCGGGTTGGTGTTCGCGCCCGCGCACCGGCAGCGCGCGCAGCAGAACTGGGACGAGCACGCGCAGATCCTGCGGGCGGTGATTGCCGGCGACGCCGACCTCGCGTCACTGCTCGCCACACGCCATGTGTACAGCGCGGCAGAGGCGGCCACGCCTGTTGGCCCGGAAGCCTAGGCCCCTAGCTCCCTAGCTCCCTAGCTCCCTAGCCCCAGGTCCTTGGTGACGCAGCGCCATGGCAATGGCATGGTCCAGGTGTTCGATGCCGAAGGTCACGTCCTGTATCGTCCCATTGACGAAGAATGCCGGCGTGCTGCGCACATGGCTGGCGACGCCGCCTTGCTGGTGCTCGCGCACGCGCTGCAGGTAGGTGTGGGCCTTCATGTCGTAGTCATAACGCTCCAGGTCCAGTTCCAGCGTAGCGGCGTATTCCCGCAGCATCGCCGGCTTGATGCCGTGATGTTGCTCGAAGAGCTGCTGGTGCATCGGCCAGAACTTGTGCTGGGCCGCCGCGGCCTCGGCAGCCTCCGCGGCGGCTTGCGCCAGCGGGTGCCAGGCCGTCAGCGGGAAATGGCGGTACACAAAGCGCACGCGGTCGTGGTAGCGGGCAAGCAGGATCTTCACGCCGCCGTAGGCCAGGCGGCAATACTGGCATTCGAAGTCGCCGTATTCGACCACGGTGACGTGGGCCGAGGCAGGCCCCAGTACATGGTCGGTCTTTTCAACGAGTGTCGACAGCATGACATTCTCCTTGCAGGATTGGCGCATGGGGGGTGGCTTGCACGCGCGCTGGGCGCCGGGCACCCCTCAAGGAATGAACAGCTTGTCGATATAGCACCAGCGCCAGGTTTCGCCCGGCTCGAACGACTGGATTACCGGATGTTCCGTGGCCAGGAAATGCCGGGTGGCGTGCTGGTTGGGCGAGTCGTCGCAGCAGCCGACATGGCCGCAGCACAGGCACAAGCGCAGGTGCACCCATTCGTCGCCGCTGCGCAGGCATTCCTCGCAGCCTTCTGCGCTGGGTGTGACGGGATGGCTCAATGCCAGGTGCGCACACGCCGTTGTCATTGCGGTACTCCATCGTTGGCTCCGGCAGGGCGGGCCCGTGCCGCGCGCGGATGAGCCAGGGTCTTTTATTGTAGGCGGCGAAGATGCGAAGGAAAGCGCGGGCAGTCACCGCGCGGCGCGCTTGCGTCGCCTAGACTCAACGGATGGCCTGTTCCGGCCCGAAGTCCCGATTTCGTACTTCGTATTTCGTCATTTCGTCATTTCGTCATTTCGTATTTGGCATTGCACTCAGGAGGATGTCATGACCTGCAAGATCCAGGTGGTCTTCTACAGCATGTACGGGCACGTCTACAAAATGGCCGAAGCCGTGGCGGCGGGCGCGCGCGAAGTCGATGGCGCCGAGGTGACGTTGCTCCAGGTGCCGGAACTGGTGCCCGACGCCGTGCTGGAAAAGAGTGGCGCCAAGGCCGCTCGGGCGGCTTTCGCCCATGTGCCGGTGGCGGAGCCGGACAAACTGGCCGACGCCGATGCCATCCTGTTCGGCACCCCCACGCGGTTTGGCAATATGTGCGCGCAGATGCGCAATTTTCTCGACCAGACCGGCGGGCTGTGGATGAGCGGTGGGCTGGTGGGCAAGGTCGGCAGTGTCTTTACCAGCACCGCCACCCAGCACGGCGGCCAGGAGACCACGCTTACCAGCTTCCACAGCACGCTGCTGCATCAGGGCATGGTGATTGTTGGCGTGCCCTACGCCGAAGCGCGGCTGCTGGACATGAGCCAGATCACGGGGGGCACGCCCTATGGCGCCTCCACCCTGACGGCCGCCGACGGCTCGCGCCAGCCCAGCGAGAACGAACTGGCGATCGCAAAGTATCAGGGCCGGCACGTGGCCGGCATTGCCGCCAAGCTGGCGGCGCGTTAGCCGGGAGGCTGGCTGGCTGGCCGGCGGGTTCGGGTTCAGGCCGCCCGCTTGTTCTCCACCTCGGCCAGCACCGCGTCCAGGGTGTCGGCCAGCAGGTCGGCGTGCGCTTCGGTGAACACCATCGGCGGGCGGATCTTCAGGATGTTGGCCGCTTCGCCGGTGGCGCCAACCAGCACGTGGCGCTGCCGCAGGCCGTTGACGATGCGCGCCGTCTGCGCGGTCGCGGGTCGCGCGGCATCGCCGTCTTCGACAAACTCCACCGCGACGAACAGCCCGGCTCCGCGGATATCGCCGATCAGTGGACGGCGCGCCGCCACGCCGGCCAGCCGCTCGCGCAGGTACGCGCCCACGCGCCGCACCTGCGCCATGAGTTGCGTCTGCTCGATGACGTCAAGCACCGCCATGCCCGCGGCGACAGACACTGGATTGCCGCCGAAGGTATTGAAGTAACGGCACTCGCGCCCAAATGCCTCCAGCACGTCGGGGCGCACGGCCAGCCCGGCCAGCGGATGCCCGTTGCCCATCGGCTTGCCCATGGTGACGATGTCCGGCACCACGCCATGCCGCTGGAATCCCCAGAACGCCTCGCCGGTGCGCCCCAGGCCGGGCTGCACCTCGTCGGCGATGAACACGCCGCCGGCCGCGCGGATGGCGGCGGCCGCGTCTTTCAGGAAGCCGGGCGGATCGGTGAAGATGCCGTCGCTGGAGAACACGGTATCGACCAGCAGCGCGGCAGGGCGGATGCCATGCGCGCGCAGGTCCTCRATGGCGTGGCGCACGCCGTCGGCAAAGGCGGCACCGAGCTGCGCCGGCGCAACGCGGTAGCTGTCCGGCGCCGGCACGGTACGCACGTTGTCGCCAAGCTTCACGTAGCGCCCGAGCGAGGGCGATGCCTCGGCAATGGACGCGGTCACGCCGTGATAGGCAAAGCGCGTGATGATCAGCCCTTGCGCGCCGGTGTGGGCGCGCGCGATGCGCATCGCCAGGTCGTTGGCCTCGCTGCCGGTGCAGGTGAGCATGGCATGGCCCAGCGCGTCCGGCATGGTGGCCAGCAGGCGCTGCGCGTAATCCAGGATGCCCTCGTGCAGGTAGCGTGTGTGCGTGTTCAGCTGCGCCGCCTGGCGGGCAATGGCTTGCACCACCTGTGGATGGCAATGGYCGACCGAGGCCACATTGTTATACGCATCGAGGTAGCGCTCGCCGTTGGCGTCGTAAAGCCAGACGCCATCGCCGCGCACGATGTGCAGCGGCTCCTCGTAGAACAGGCGGTACGCCGGCCCAAGCACGCGGGCGCGCCGCTCGGTCAATGCTGCAACGCTAGGGGTGGCTGCTGCCGTGGTCATCGGATTCCTTGGTGTCGTGGTCACGCCAGCCCGCAGGCGCGGCGCAGGACGGAGCGTGCTTGTTCAGTGGGGATCGCGTCGCAGGCCGCCAGCCGGTCCCAGGAGACTGCGTTGTTGCGCAGCAGGTAGGGGGCGTTTTCCGGATGCCGCGCGGCGCGCCAGCCGCTGATGGCGACCACCATCACCAGCCGGGCCTGCACCAGGTCGAACAGCACGTCGACCTCATCCGCTTGCAGCGGCAGCACCGCGTGATACGCGGCGRCAAAGTCCGCCAGCGTGGCCATCGTGTCGCCGGCGGGGTCAACCTGATAGGCGGTGGCAACGGCCAGGTCGTCGATCAGCGGTGCATGGACCATGTCGCCAAAATCCAGCACGCCCGCAATGCGCGCGTGGTCTTGCGGGTCGACCAGCACGTTATAGATATTGAAGTCGTTGTGGATCGGCTGGGCCCGCAGGTGCGCCAGCCGGGGCTGCACGTTGGCGGCAAAGCGATCCAGCGCGCGGTTTGCCAGCGCGCGGCGCGGCGCGTCTGGGACGCTGTCGAGCAGCCCGCGCACGCGGTCGGCGCGCTGGATGTCCCACGGCAGCTCCAGTTCGCCGGCGGGATGGCGGAAGTCGCACAGCGCCAGGTCGAGCCGGGCCAGCGTGCGCGCCAGCTCACGTGCCTGCGCTTGCGAGCGCTGCGCCTTGGGCAGCGGCTCGCCAGGCAGGTAGCTGAACAGGCGCACCACGCGCGCTTGGCCACCGGGTGGCTGGATGATCAGCGATGGCTGGCCCGCCAGGGTTGGCACGATGCGCTGCACGGGCAGGGCGGGGTCGGCCGCGGCGATGTGCAGCAGCGCCTGGGTCTGGAAGTCCGCCACCAGCGGCAGCTCGGCGGGATGCGAGACCTTGAGCATGTAGCTTGCCGCTGGCGTTTCCAGCAGGAAGTTCCGGTCGCGCTCGCCGGTCAGCGGGGAGAGCCGGCCCGCCAGCCCGTAGTGCTGCGTGAGCAGCGCCATCGCCCACGTCACAGGGACTTCGGGCGAGCCTTCGCTAAGCACATCGGCGGCCGCCAGCGCCGCGCTTGCCGGCCCGTTCATGCCGCGCTCGCGAAGCCGCGCAGCGCGCTGGACAGGTTGGGCCCAAGGTCGTCTGAGAGATACCCGCCTTCCTGCACCAGCACCGTCGGCAAGCCCAGCCGCGCGATTGCCGCGGTGATCAGCGCGAAGCCGGGCGTGGTGACGGCCAGTGCCTGGTATGGGTCGCGCTCGTGCGCGTCCAGCCCTAGCGCCACCACCAGCGCGCCGGGCGCGAAGGCGCGGATGCTCTGGCACACGTCGCGCAGCGCCGCCAGGTAGGCCTCGTCGCCGGTGCCGCGCGCCAGCGGCCGGTTGATGTTGTAGCCGAGGCCTTCCGCCTCGCCGCGCTCGTGCGCGTGTCCGGTGAAAAAGGGCGTGAACAGCATCGGGTCGCCATGCAGCGACACGGTCAGCACGTCGTTGCGCCGGTAGAAGATGCCCTGGGTGCCGTTGCCGTGGTGCATGTCGATGTCGAGGATGGCGACGCGGTCATGGTGGCGACGCAGGTGCTGCGCGGCAATGGCGGTGTTGTTCAGGTAGCAAAAGCCGTTGGCGCGGTCCGCATAGGCATGGTGGCCCGGCGGGCGGCACAGCGCATAGGCGGCGCGTTCGCCGTCTGCGACCAGCTGCGCGGCGTGGGTGGCCACGTCGGCCGAGCCGACCGCCGCGCGCCAGGTGCTGGGGCCGATGGAGCAGGCGGCGTCGCCCATGTGGAAGCCCGCCTGGCCGACCACGCTGTCGGGATAGGTGCAGGGCTGCCCGGGGAAGGGGTGGATGTTGGGCAAAACCTCTTCGGAGGCGTCGGGCAGCAGTTGCCAGCGGTCGTACGCGGTTTCCAGGAAGCGCAGGTATTCCGGCGTGTGGATCGCGGCGCGCGGGCCGGGGCCGTGATCGGCGGGGGCGATCACGTCGTGGCCATCGGCGCGCACCGCCGCCAAGAGGCGCAGGGCGCGCTCGGGCTGCTCATTGCTGCGCTTCATCTTGCCGCGCACCATGAACGCGTGCGGGTCGTGGTCGAGATGCAGATCGCTGTAGACGACTTTCATAGGACGGACTCCATCGGGGGCGCCTCGGCGGCGCCTTGTTTTTGCATGAACACCGCCCGGACATGGACCCAGGCGTCATCGATATGGAAGCGCACCGCGGCTTGCGCGGCGGCTTCGTCGCGCCGCGCAATCGCCTCGGCAATGGGGCGATGGGTCTCGGCCACGGCCTTGGGGTCGTGGTACACGCTGTCGATCAGCGCCACGATCATGCGGATTTCCGTTTGCATCATGGAGAACATGCGATGCAGGTAGGCATTGCCGGACAGCTCGCAGATGGCTGTGTGGAACGCGAGGTCGCGCGCCACCCGCTCGATCTGTGGCAGCGATTCGGCCTCCTGCACCATGCGGTCGACCATGGCCACGAGCTGCTTCAGCCCGGCCTCCGGCGCCTGCTTGCAGGCGAGCGATGCGGCCATCAGCTCCAGGTTCAGCCGTACCTGGAACAGGTCGTCGATCTCGCGCACCGTCACCGTGCGCACCGCAAAGCCATGGCGCGGGCGCGAGACCAGCACGCCTTGGCGCTCCAGCCGCCGCGCCGCCTCGCGCACCGGCGCGCGGCTGACATTCATGCGGCGGGCGATGTCGGCCTCGACGATGCGGCTGCCGGGCGGGAGCCGGCCTTCGACGATGGCCTGGGTGAGTTGCGCCTCCACCGCCGCCACCAGGTCTGAGACTTCGATGGAGGCAAAGGGCGAGGATTCGTCGAATGTGGAATCAGACATGGGCTTAGTCCTTGGGTCGGGCTACGACCGGCTTTACCAGCGGCGCGGGCGGCACCGGCGGCGCCTGCCGCCCGCGCAATGCGAGGTAGCCGCCCGACAGCATGATCAGCACGATGCCCGCCAGCGCGATGCCATCGGGCGGGCGCTGGAAGACAAAGGTACTGATCAGCACGGCGAGCAGCAGTTGAAAGTAATTGAGCGGCGCGAGCGTGGCGGCGGCAACGCGCCGGAAGGCGGCCAGCAGCAGCAACTGGGCCAGGCCGCTGCAGGCGCCACCGGCCATCATCAGCAAGATGTCGGGTGCGGACGGCATGACCTCAGGCAGCGTTACCAGCGCCGGCACGCCGGTCACCACCAGGCAGATCAGCGCGGTCCAGGCATAGAGCACCGGCCCGGCGACCACGCCGGCCAGCCGGCGCGTCAGCAGCTGGAAGGCCGCGTAGCACACGGCCGAGACGATCATCAGCACCGTGCCGGCCAAGGGCAGGTCGCCGCCGGGCCGCACGATCAGCAGCATGCCGCCAAAGCCGGCCAGCACCGCGGCCCACTGCGCGCGCCCCACCCGCTCGCCCAGCACCGCCGGCGACAGCGCCACCATGATCAGCGGCGCGGTGAAGTAGATCGCCGTTGCCTCGGCCAGCGGCATGTGCACCAGCGCGGCCATGAAGCAGCTTGCCACGATGCCAAGCGCCAGCCCGCGCGCCAGCAGCAGCCACTTGCAGGGCGTGCGCCACAGCTTCAAGCCGCCTTCGCGCAGCAGCCACACCAGCGCGATGACGCTCACCGACACATAGCGGGTGAGGTTCATCATGGGCGCCGAGTGGTCGCGCAGCATCCATTTGCAGAAGGCGTCGTAGCTGGCAAACGCCACCAGCGCGCAGAAGAACAGCAGGATGCCGTCGCGGCGCGCACTCGCCGTGGTGAGCCGTAGCGAAGGATTGGCCGGGCCGGTCATCAGGCGGCAGCCTTGTTGCTGGGCGGGAACTCACGCTCCAGCGCCACCATGGCGCGCTCGAACCGCGTGAACAGCTCGTCGATCTGCGCCTCGGTGATGATCAGCGGTGGGCAGAACGCAATGGTGTCGCCCATGGCGCGCACGATCAGGCCGTGCTCCTGGGCCAGCTGGGCCAGGCGCGGGCCAGCCTTCAGGGCCGGGTCGAAGGCGCGCCGCGCCGCCGGATCCGCCGCCAGCTCGACCGCGCCCAGCAGGCCAACCCCGCGCACCTCGCCCACCAGCGCTCGCCCGGCATAGGCCCGCAGCGCTTGCTGGAAGCGGGGCGCGATGGCATTCACGTGATCGAGGATGTGGTCATCCTCATAGACGCGCAGCGTCTCCAGCGCCACCGCCGTGGTGACCGGATGGCCCGAGTAGGTGAAGCCATGGCCGAAGGTGCCGATCTTGCCGCTGTTGGCGGCAATGGCCGCATGCACCTTCTCCGACACCATCACCGCCGAGATCGGCATGTAGCCCGAGGACAGCGCCTTGGCGCAGGTGAGGATGTCGGGCTGCATGCCGTAGGTGGTGGAGCCGAACATCGCGCCGGTCCGGCCAAAGCCGCAGATCACCTCGTCGGCGATCAGCAGGATGTCATGGCGGCGCAGCACGGCCTGGATCTCGGCAAAGTAGGTGGCCGGCGGCACGATCACGCCGCCCGCGCCCATCACCGGCTCGGCGATGAAGGCGCCGATCGTGTCCGGGCCCTCCGCCCGGATCAGCGCTTCGAGCTCCTGCGCCAGGCGGCTGGCGAACGCCGCCTCGCTCTCGCCCGGCGCGCCGTAGCGGTAGTGGTGCGGGCAGCCGGCGCGCAGGATGCGGTCGATGGGCAGGTCGAAATCGCGGTGGTTGGCCTGCAGGCCGCTCAGGCTCGCAGCCGCCACGGTGACGCCGTGATAGGCGTTGGTGCGCGCGATGATCTTCTTCTTGTCCGGCTTGCCGATGGCGTTGTGGTAGTACCAGACCAGCTTCACGGCGGTGTCGTTGGCCTCCGAGCCGGAGTTGGCGAAGAACACCTTGGACATCGGCACCGGCGCCATCGCGACCAGCTTCTCGGCCAGCATGATGGCGGCCGGGTTGGAGCGATGGTTGAACGTGTGATAGTAGGGCAGCGTGCGCATGGCCTCCACGCCGGCCTCGATCACGCGTGCATGGCTGAACCCGAGCGAGCTGCACCACAGGCCGGACATCCCCTCCAGGTAGCGCTTGCCCTGGTCGTCCTCCACATAGATGCCGTCGCCTTTGGTGATGACGAGCGGGCCGACGCCGGGGTGGGCGGCCAGGTTGGTAAAGGGGTGCAGGTGGGCCGCGATATCGTCTGCGGCAAGGGCGGCGTGGGAGGGCAAGGCGACGGTCATGTCAGTGACGTCCTGTTGTTTGTTGGTATCGGGTGTGTCGGAGCGCTGGGGCAGCGGCATGCCAAGGTCAAACGCGTCAATATCAATATCCCTGTGCCGGGTCGACAGCCACGGCAGGCCGCTGCCCGCGGCGCAGCTGGGCCAGATTATCCAGCGTCTGGCGCGCGATCGTCGCCGGATCGGTGCGTGCCGCCACGTGCGGCGTGACCACAATGCGCGGATGCCGCCAGAACGGATGCCCGGATGGCAGCGGCTCGTGCTGGAAGGCATCCAGCGTGGCCGCGCCCAGCGTGCCGTCGTCCAGCGCGCGCAGCAGGTCAGGCTCGACCAGGTGGCTGCCCCGGCCCACGTTGATCAGGTGCGCGCCGCGCGGCAGGCGGGCGAACAGGCCGGCGCACAGGAAACCCTGCGTCTGCGCGGTCAGCGGCAGCAGGCAAACCAGCGCGTCGCAGCCCGCCAGGAAGGCATCCAGGCCGTCCTGGCCGTGGAAGGCTTCAACGCCTTCGGGCAGGCCCGCCTTGGGGCTGCGGCTCCAGCCGCGCACCGCATAGCCCACCGCCTGCAGCGCGCGGGCGCTGGCAATGCCCAGCGTGCCCAGCCCCGCAATGCCCACGCGGTGCCGTGACGGCGCCACGATGGGCTGCTCCTGCCACTGCCCGGCCGCCGCGCTGGCCAGATAGGCGCCCATGCTGCGCTGGTGCTGGATCACGGCCCACGTCACGTAGGCCGTCATGGTGCCCGCCATGGCGGTATCCACGATGCGGCAGACGGTTGGCCCTGGCGGCAGGTCCGGGTCGCTGTGCAGGTGGTCGATGCCCGCGCCCAGCGACTGCACCAGGCGCAGCTTGGGCATGGCCGCCAGCAGGCCGGGCGGGGGCGCCCAGCAGACCGCGGCATCGATGTCGTCAAGCGCGCCCAGGTCGGGGCCCACGCGCAGGTCCAGCCCGGGCGCCGCCGCGCGGAAGGCGGGTACCAGGTAGTGCATGTCGAGCACGCTGCTGAGCAGCGCCACGCAGGGTGGCTTGTTTGTCGTCGTGTCCATCTTGTTCCGTGTCCCGGCCAGATTGTCGAGGTCGGTGCGGGTCATGCGTAGCCCCCGACCGCTTGCAGGCGGGCTGGCTCTGGTGGCTCTGGTATCTCGGGTGCCTGCGCTGCCCCCTGCACCCGGGTCAAGCGCGGGATGGCTTCGATCAGCTTGCGCGTGTAGGCATGCTCGGGCGCGCTCAGCACGCGGGCCGTCTCGCCGTACTCGACCACCTCGCCGCGCTGCATGACGGCGATCTTGTCGCACATCTGCGCGGCCACGCGCAGGTCGTGGGTGATAAAGACCATGGCCAGCTTGAACTGCTCGCGCACCTTGGCGAACAACTCCAGCACCTGCGCCTGCACCGACACATCCAGCGCGGAGACGGGCTCGTCCGCCACCAGCAATTCCGGCTGCATCGCTAGCGCCCGGGCAATGCCGATGCGCTGGCGCTGCCCGCCGGAGAACTCATGCGGGTAGCGCTCGGCCGCCTCCGGCCCCAGCCCGACCAGCCCGAGCAGCTCCAGCGTGCGCGCCTGTGCCTCCTGGCGCGGTACGCCCTGCGCGATGGGGCCGGCGGCGATGGCCGCACCGATCCGGTGCCGGGGATTGAGCGACGCGTAAGGATCCTGGAACACCATCTGCAGCTTGCCGCCCGCGCGCTGCAGCAGCCCGCCGCCTTGCGACAGGTTGCGCCCGTTGATCATGATGCGGCCGCTGTCGAACGGCGCCAGGCCGACGATGCAGCGGCCCACCGTGGATTTGCCGGAGCCCGATTCCCCCACCAGCCCGAGCGTCTGCCCGCGCAGCAGCTCGAAGTTCACGTTGCGCGCGGCTTGCACCTCGCGCCCGCGCCGCAGCAGGCCGCCGCCGGTGCGGTAGGTCTTGCACAGGTCCTGCACCTGCAGCACGCGGTTGGCCTCTACCTGCACGGGCGGCTGGCGCAGGTGCCCGCCGGGAATGGCGCTGATCAGCTTGCGGGTATAGGGGTGCTGCGGATCGGTCAGCACGCGCGCGGCCGGCCCGGCCTCGACAATGGTGCCGGTTTGCATCACCACCACCTGGTCGGCGATCTCGGACACCACGCCGAAATCGTGCGTGATGAACAGCACGGCCATGCCGCGCCGCTTTTGCAGGTCGCGAATCAGCTGCAGGATCTGCGCCTGCGTGGTCACGTCGAGCGCCGTGGTGGGCTCGTCGGCGATCAGCAGGCGCGGCTCCAGCGCCATGGCGCAGGCGATCATCACGCGTTGGCGTTGCCCGCCCGACAGGCGGAAGGGGTAGCTGTCGTACAGCAGTTCCGGATCGGGCAAGCCGACATCGGCCAGCGCCGCCACGATGCGCTTGCGCTTGTCGGCCGCGCCCAGCCGCTGGTGCGCATCGAACACCTCGGCGATCTGGTCGCCGATGCGCATCACCGGGTTGAGCGCCGTCATGGGTTCCTGGAACACCATGCCGATCTTCTGCCCGCGCAGCTCGCGCATGGCGTCGTCATCCAGCTGCAGCAGGTCCTGGCCCTCAAACAGGATGCGCCCGGCCACCGGCTCCACATGGGGGCGCGGCAGCAGGCCCATCACCGCATTGGCGATCATGGACTTGCCGGAGCCGGACTCGCCCACCACGCACAGGGTCTGGCCCGCTTCCAGCGTCAGCGAGGCGCCTTGCACCGCCAGCGCGCGGTCGCCGCCGGCAGGCAGGCGGATGCTCAGGTCCTGGATATCTAGTACTGGTGTGCTCATCGTCCGCTCCCGCCAAGGCGCGCATTGAGCGCGTCGTTCAGGCCTTCGCCCACCATATTGAGCGCCAGCACCGTCAGCAGGATGGCGGTGCCGGGAAACACCGCCATCCACCAGGCCTGGCGCAGCACGGTGCGCGCCGAGCCCACCATGTAGCCCCAGCTCATGTGGTTCGGGTCGCCGAGACCCAGGAAGCTCAGGCTGGATTCGAGCAGGATGGCGGTCGCCACCATCAGCGAGGCCATCACGACGATGGGCGAGCTGGCATTGGGCAGGATCTGCGACAGGATGATGCGTGGTGTCGATTGCCCGGCCAGCTTCGCGGCCTGCACAAAGTCGCGCTGGCGCAGCGTGAGGAACTCGCTGCGCACCAGGCGCGCCACCGGCGGCCAGGACACGATGGCGATCGCCGCCACGATGGAGCCGATGGACGGCTCGAAGATCGCCACCAGCACCAGCGCCAGCGCAAAGCTCGGCACCGCCTGGAACAGCTCGGTGAAGCGCATCAGCGCCGCATCGATCCACCCGCCGAAGTAGCCGGAAATGGCGCCCAGGGTCACGCCGATCAAGAGCGAGACCACCGTGGACACCACGCCGATCAGCAGCGAGATGCGCGCGCCGTGGATCACGCCCGCCAGGATGTCGCGCCCCATGGTGTCGGTGCCCATGGCAAAGCCGGGCTCCTGCATCGGCTGCAGGAACGGCTGCTGCACCATGTCCCAGGGATCATGCCCGGCCATCCACGGCCCGAACAGCGCGAGCACGGCAAAGCCCACCAGTACCACCATGCCGAGCACGGCTGCCTTGTTGCGGCAGAACCGCCGCCAGAAAGTGTTTTTCATTGCATCTCGATCCGCGGGTCGACCAGCGTGTAGACAAAGTCGGTCAACAGGTTGAACAACACGGCCATGGCCGCGGTGACCAGGAAGCAGCCCAGCAGCAGGTTGTAGTCACGCTGCAGCAGGGCGTCGAACATCAGGCGGCCAATGCCGGGCCAGGCGAACACCGTCTCGGTCAGCACCGCGCCGCCGATCATGCCGCCGGCCTGGATGCCGGCCAGCGTCACCACCGGCAGCAGGGCGTTGCGCAGGATGTGGGCGCGCTGGATGCGCCCGGGCCGCACACCCTTGGCGCGCGCGGTCTTGACGAAATCCATCTGCGCCACCTCCAGCATCGAGGCCCGTGTCATGCGCGCATACACCGCCATGTAGAACAGCGCCAGCGTGAGCGCGGGCAGCACCAGGTGCGTGGCAATGTCGAACACCAGCGCCAGGCCATGCAGGTCCGCCCCCACGGTGAAGTAGCCAAAGCCGGGCAGCCAGTCGAGCTTGACCGAGAACAGCAGCACCGCCATCATCGCCAGCCAGTACAAGGGCGTTGCGTAGAACACCAGGGCGAACAGGGTGATGGCGTTGTCCACCCAGCTCCCCGCGCGCCGGCTAGCCCACGCCCCCAGCACCACGCCGAACAGCACCGAGAGCAGGAAGGCGCTGCCGGTCAGGATCAGCGTGGCCGGCAGGCGCTGCAGGATCAGGTCCAGCACCGGCTGCTGCTGGCGGTAGGAGTAGCCCAGGTCCAGGTGCACCACGTGGCCAAGGTAAGTGGCAAGCTGCTCCGGCACCGGCTTGTCCAGCCCGAACTGCGTGCGCAACTGCGCCACGAACTGCGGGTCGGAGGCCCCGGCCTCGCCAGCCATCACCGAGACAGGGTCTCCCGGCGCGGCCCGGATCAGCAGGAAGTTGACGGTCGCGATGACCAGGATCGCGATCACGCCCTGTACCACCCGGCCTAGCATGCGCTGCGTACGACTCATGGCTTTGCCCCAGAGATAAAGATGACTGCCATCACGCCAGCCAGGCGCGGCCGATGCCGTCGTTCAGGCCAATGCCGGAACTGATGGGATTGTTGATGCGGCTTCGGTACAGCGTGGGGAAGTTGAGCTCGTGCAGCCACACCACCGGCATCTCGTCCACCAGGATCTTCTGCACTTCGTGGTAGATCGCCGCGCGCTTGACGGGGTCGATCTCGCGCGCGCCAGCCTGGAACAGTTCGTCGACCTTGGCGTTGCGATAGCCCTCCACATTGTTGAAGGGCGAGCCCTGCGCGATGTTGTCCGAGGTGTAGTTGCGCGCCACGCCCAGCGCCGGGTCACCGTACTGGTAGACATAGGTGAAGGCCAGGTCGTAGTCCCACTTGTTCAGCCGCTCGCCCCAGCCCGCCACGTCGGTGGGGGTCATCTCGATCTTCACGCCGGCCTGCTGCAGGTTCTGCCGCACGATCTCGGCGGAGCGGGTCCAGGTTTCGCCGTAGGGCAGGGGCAGCAGGCGCAGGGTTTCGCCCTTGTAGCCGGATTCGCCCAGCAACTGCTTGGCGCGGGCCAGGTCGCGCGGATACTTGGCCACGTCGGTGCTGGCGTATTTGATATGGCTGTTGAAGGGGCCGGTGGCGCTCTTGGCATAGCCTTGCCATGCCACCTTGGCGATCGCGTCGCGGTCGATGGCAAAGGCCAGCGCCTGGCGGAACTTGATGTTGTCCATCGGCGCCTTGCGGTTGTTGACCCACAGCCACGAGTGCGGCGCGAAGAATTCCCAGCCCTTGGTGGTGACCTGCACGCCGGGCAGCTTGCTCAGGCGCGCCACGTCGAAGTACTCCACCGCGCCGCCGGGCACCAGGTCGACCTTGCCGGACTCGAACGCCGCGGCGCGCGCCGAGGCATCGGGGATCACGTGGAAGTACACGCTGTCGACCAGCGGCACGTCGGGCTGKTGATACGCATCGTTGCGCACCAGCTGGATGTACGAGCCGCGCACCCATTCCTTGAACTTCAGCGGGCCGGTGCCGATGGGCTTGGCATTGGCGGGGTTGGTCAGGAAATCCGTGCCCTCGTAGATGTGCTTGGGCACCATGGGCATGGTGCCCACTTCGAAGATGCCGAGGAACGGGCTGAACGGGTACTTCAGCTTGAACTCCACCGTGAGCGGGTCCACCGCGCGGATGCTCTCCACCGCCGCCAGGTTGGCGCGCAGCCGGGCGTGGGTCTTGCGCAGGAACACATCGGCGGAGAACACCACGTCGGCCGCGGTAAACGGCTTGCCGTCATGCCAGGTGACCTTGGGCTTGAGCTTGAACGTGTACACCGTGCCGGCCGGGTTTACCGTCCAGGAGGTCGCCAGTGCTGGCTGCGGTTCCAGCTTTTCGTCGTAGCGCAGCAAGCCCTCGTAGATGTTGCCGGAGATCAGCTGGGTGGGGCCGTTCTGGGTAATGCCGATCATCAGGCCGGAAGGCTCAGGCTGGACGAGCGCGTTGATCACGCCGCCCTTCTTGCCGGCCGCGAGGACGTGGAAAGGCACGCCGGCGAGCGACAGCCCGGTGGTGGCAACACCCATTTTGATCAGTTGGCGACGATTCATTGCGGAACTCTCCTGGGGGCTAGGGATGGGTAACTGGCAAGACGGAACTGGCAAGACGGAGTGGCGAAAGCGCGCAGGGCGGGCAGCACGTCAGTCGCGGAACGACGTGGCAGCGGCAGGTTCCAGCCGCTCGCGCAAGGCGCGCCATTCCCGCGCGTACGGATCGGCCGCGCCGGGCAGGCGGTTGGTGTCGCCGCTCTCGTACTGGCGCGCGGTCTTCTCGCAAATGGCTGGCGGCACCGGATTGACCGGCTGGCCGCTGGACTGGATCGCCACCTGCACGCGGCAGGCGCGCTCCAGGTTATGCATCAGGATGAAGGCCTCCGCCACGCTGCGGCCCAGCGTGACCAGGCCGTGATTGCGCAGGATCAGGGCGCGCTTGTCCGGGCCGAGGTCGGCCACCAGGCGCACGCGCTCCTCATGGTCCAGCGCAATGCCTTCGAAGTCGTGGTACGACACGCGCTCATGGAACTGCAGCGCCCACTGGTTGGAGGGCTGCAGGCCGCACGCCAGCGACGAGACGGCCACGCCGGCCACGGTATGCGTATGCAGCACACAGACCGCGTCATGCCGGGCGGCATGCACGGCGCTGTGGATGGTGAAGCCGGCCGGGTTCACGTCTTGCCCCGGCGGGCCGCTGATGATGTTCCCGTCCAGATCGATGCACACGAGCGAGGACGCGGTGATATCCCGGAACAGCATCCCGAACGGGTTGATCAGGAAGCGGTCCTCGGTGCCCGGCACCCGGGCCGAGATATGCGTGTAGATGCTGTCGTCCATGCCATACAGGGCGACCAGGCGGTATGCGGCGGCGAGATCCTCACGCACCTGTTGCTCGGCCTCGGAGATGGCGGGAACCAGGCGGGAAGAGACGTTGTTGCCCATGTTTGTGTTTCCTTGGATTGGCGATTAGATCACTGTAGGTCGATGGTCAGCTGTCGACAGTTGGCATTTATACCGATTACGCAAAGTTCAGGCCACGTGTTCAATTTGCAGCCGGATATGTTGCGGTGCGATGTGCAAGGCGTTGATTTTCAAGGAAATGCGGGTTTGCCCCGGCGTGGATGACAGGCTGCTGGGCGGCTTCGGCGGCTTGCCTGGGAATGCTGCCATGCGCAAAAAATGGGCACCGGCAGCTGGATTTCGGGATTGGCGAGCGGGAATAGGGCGCGGCGCACGGTTTGGTGGCGTGCAGAAAATCCAGCGTCGGGATAGGCGGCCACGGTGTCCGTGTGTCTCTTTTGTCACATGACGCGCGAGCAAGCGCGGCCTGGCATGCTCGCGGGGTGCAGAAGCGCCGCCGACGGAAATATAAGAAGGGTTCCGGGCTGGAGTATGCGAAGATGCGCGCACAGCGGCGCTGCGAATACGCGCGGCCGGCTGTCTGGACCTGACCCCAGTCGCACCCCACGACTTTCCGCCTGCGGCCTTGCCCCAGGTTCAGTTCTTTCCTGAAGCATGCTGCCTTCCCGCTGGCCTCAAGGCCACCATGGCTGTCATGCCCGTCGCGTTTTCCGCTCCCTCTGACCCCTGCGCGGTTCAACCGCCAAGCCCCAACCCCCAGCCTCGGTAGCGGGCGCCAATTGTCCGTCATCGTACCGACACCGCACGCCGTCCGTGGCAACGTGCGGGTAGCGGTCAGGTCCATGCCAAACGGCGCGGCTACATTCGCATCGGGCTCGACGATTCCGGTCCCCTGGCGAGGTATCGGCGGGGGCCTGGCCCATCAAGCGGAGTCGGGAAAGGAGCATTCCATGTTAGGAATCGTATTACTGGTCGTGCTGGTGCTTGTCTTGCTCGGCGCAATGCCGACCTGGCCGCATAGCCGTTCCTGGGGCTACATGCCCAGCGGCGTGCTGGGCCTGCTGCTGATCGTGGTACTTGTGCTGGTGCTGATGGGCCGCCTATAGGCAAGAGAGAGGCAAGAGAGAGGCGAGAAAGAGGCGAGAAAGAGGCGAGAGAGAGACAAGAAGGCTCGCCTTGGCGCAACAGTCCGCGCAGCGATCGCGTGATGGCCGGCGAGCCTCGGGCTTGCCGGCCAGCCGTTTTCAAGGAGGCGAACCCGTCTCCCGATCCCCGTTGGCAATCAAGGCGCCCATGTATTCAGTGCTAGGCCGTACGTTCGAGTACACATCCACCCCTTCGCCGTGGGACAACAAGGCGCCGGTGCGCGAGGAGCTGTTCGGCGTCGAGCGGCTGGAGCAGCATGCGCAGAGCCTTGCCGCCGCCCAGCCCGTCACCGCGCAGCCCCCGCGCGTGCGCACGCTGCGCAGCCGCCTCAACGACAATGCCGAAGTACTGCTCGCGGCCTACCGGGCCAGCGCGGCGGAGCTGGAGAGCGGCAGGGCCGTGGTGCCCGCGGCCGAATGGCTGCTGGACAACTACCACCTGGTGGAGGCGCAGATCCGCGAGATCCGCGATGACCTGCCGCCTGGCTACTATCGCCAGCTGCCCAAGCTCAGCGAGGGTCCCTTCGCCGGATACCCGCGCGTATTTGGCCTTGCCTGGGCCTTTGTCGCGCATACCGACAGCCATATCGATCCGGACACCCTGCGGCGCTTCATTGCCGCCTACCAGCGTGTGCAGCCGCTGACCATCGGCGAGCTGTGGGCCGTGGCCATCACGCTGCGCATCGTCCTGATCGAGAACCTGCGCCGCCTGGCCGAACAGATGACCGCCGGGCGTATCGCCCGCGCCGACGCGGACGATCTGTCCAGACAACTGCTCAAGTCGGGCTGCGCCCGCTCGGCACTCGACACGGATATCGCCTCGCGCGCCGCCGCGCCGTTGTCGGAACTGTTCGCCGCGCAACTGGCCAAGCGCCTGCGGGACCAGGACCCACGCACCACGCCAACCCTGGGCTGGCTGGAAGAGCGGCTTGGCCGGCAGGGCGCATCCATCGAGGACGTGGTGCGGCACGCCCAGCAGCGCCAGGGCGCATCCAACGTGACCGTGCGCAATGTCATCACCAGCATGCGGCTGATTTCGGATATCGACTGGGCCGAACTGTTCGAGAGCGTGAGCCTGGTCGACGCGCGTTTGCGCGATGGCAGCGGCTATGCCGACATGGATTTCCCCACGCGCAATCTTTACCGCAGCGCCATCGAGCAGCTTGCGCGCGGCTCGCCCGCCTCGGAGCTGGAGATTGCCGATCTTGCGCTGGCCACGGCCCGCGCCGCGGCGGCAGGCACCGCCGATCCGGCGCAGGCGGAGCGCATCGGGGACCCGGGATATCACCTGATCGCGGAGGGCCGGCGCGCCTTTGAACGCGCAATCGGCTTTAGTCCCCCGGCGCGGCTGCGGTTTTCCCGCCTCAATGTCGCGCTGGGCATTGGTGGCTATGTGGGCGCCATTTTGCTGGTCACCCTTGCGCTGCTCGGTGGATCGCTCTGGGTGCTTGCGGCGGCGGCCATGCCGGCGCTCTCCGGCGGCTGGCTTGCGCTGATCGGCTGGCTGGGCTTCGTCCCGGCCAGCGAGGTGGCAACGGCGGTGGTCAACCGCGGCATCGCCTGGCTCTTTGGCGCATCCATCCTGCCGGGGCTTGAACTCACGGCGGGCGTGCCGCCCGCGCTGCGCACGCTGGTGGCCGTGCCCACGCTGCTATCGGGCGAAGCCAGCCTGCGCGAGCAGATCGAGCGCCTGGAGGTGCACCATCTTGCCGGCGCCGGTGGTGACCTGACCTTCGCGCTGCTCACCGACGGCACCGACGCCGACCAGGCCGTCATGCCGGGCGACGCAGCCCTGCTGGCGGTGGCGGCCGAAGCCATCGGCGCGCTGAACCGCCGCTACGGGCCGGGCCCCGCCGGCAACCGCTTCCTGCTGCTGCACCGGCACCGCGTGTTCAACGCCGGAGAGGGCAAGTGGATGGGCTGGGAGCGCAAGCGCGGCAAGCTCCATGAACTCAACCGCCTGCTGCGCGGCGCTACGGACACCAGCTTTGTTGCTGTCGATGGTGCGCCGCCCCAGGTACCACCCGATGTGCGCTACGTGATCACGCTCGATGCCGATACGCGCTTGCCGCGCGACGCGGCGCTCCGGCTGATCGGCAAGATGGCCCACCCGCTGAACCGGCCAAGGTTCGACGACACGCTGCAGCGTGTCATCGGCGGCTACGCCATCCTGCAGCCGCGCGTCACGCCATCCCTGCCGGTGGGCAGCGAGGGTTCGTTCTATCAGCGCATCTTCTCCGCGCCCGGCGGCATCGATCCCTATGCGGCGGCGGCGTCGGACGTGTACCAGGACATCTTCGGCGAGGGGTCCTACACCGGCAAGGGCATCTATGACGTGGATGCCTTCGAGGCCGCGCTGCGCGGCCGCGTGCCGGTGAATGCGGTGCTCAGCCACGACCTGTTCGAGGGCATGTTCGCCCGCGCCGGGCTGGCTTCGGACATCGAGGTCGTCGAGGATTTTCCCGCGCGCTATGACGTGGCTGCCAAGCGCCAGCATCGCTGGACGCGTGGCGACTGGCAGCTCCTTGGCTGGATCGTGCGCGGCCGCAAGGGCAGCCAGGCGGTGCCGATGCTCGGCCGCTGGAAGATGCTGGACAACCTGCGGCGCTCGGTGCTCGCGCCGTCGCTGCTGCTGTGCTTTGGCGCGTGCTGGCTGCTGCCGCCGGGCGCGGCGCTGCGCGGCACGCTGCTGTTGCTGGCGGCCATGGCGATTCCGGCCCTGTTGCCCGGTATGTTTTCCGTCATTCCCCATCGTGCCGGCATCCGGTTGCGCACCCACGTGGGGATGCTGTGGGACGACCTGCGCGCGGCCGTGGCGCAGGTGCTGCTGACGCTGGCGTTCCTGCCCGACGTGGCCTGGCGCATGAGCGACGCGATCGCGCGCACGCTGGCGCGGCTGCGCTTGACCCGCCGCCACCTGCTGGAGTGGACCACCGCCGCCCAGTCCATGACCAGCCCGCGGCTTGACCTGGCCGGCTCCTACCGGCAGATGGCGGGCGGCGTATTGCTGACGCTGGCGCTGCTGGCGGGCACGCTGGCCTTCGCGCCCGCGTCCTGGCCGCTCGCGCTGCCGCTCGGATGGCTCTGGCTGGCCGCGCCCATGCTGGCCCTGTGGGCCAGCCGGGCGCCGAAGGTCGCAAGGCGGCTGGTGGTGTCGGACGCTGACACGCGCGAGCTGCGCCTGACCGCGCGCCGCACCTGGCGCTTTTTCGAGACCATGGTCACGCCAGCGGACAACATGCTGCCGCCCGACAATTTCCAGGAGCGCCCGAAGCCGGTCCTGGCGCACCGGACCTCGCCCACCAATATCGGCCTGTACCTGCTATCGGCCATTGCCGCGCGCGACTTCGGCTGGAGCGGCACGGCGGCCACGGCCGCGCGGCTGGAAGCGGCCTTCGCCGCCATGCAACAGCTGCAGCGCTGCCATGGCCACTTCTACAACTGGTATGGCACGCAGGATCTGCGCGCCCTGACGCCTGCCTACGTCTCATCGGTCGACAGCGGCAACCTGGCCGGCCACCTGATTGCGCTGGCCAATGCCTGTGAAGAATGGACCCATGCCGAGGCGACGCCGGATTTCCGGCTCGGCATGATGGATACCGTGACGCTGGCGCGCGAGGCCATTGCCGGGCTGGCGCTGGCGGGCGGCGAGCGCGCCGGCAAGCTCGGCGAACTGCTGGAGCAGGTAGAAACCCAGCTCAACGGCACGCAGGCGATGGCCATGCTGATGCCTGCGCTCAAGCGGCTGACGGAAAAAGCCGCCGCGATCGCCAGCGACATCCTGCCCGCCACCGGCGACGACAGCCTTGGCGACCTGGCCTTCTGGGTGCAGGCGCTGCGCAAGGCCGTGGCCGAGCACGAGCAAGACCGGGTAGAGCGGATCGAAGCGCCGGAGCTGCTCGGCGCGCGCCTGCAAGCGCTGGCCGCCGTTGCGCGCGAAATGGCGCTGTCGATGGACTTCGCGTTCCTGTTCGATGAAGAGCGCAAGCTGCTTTCGATCGGCTACTCGCAGGACGACAACCGGCTCGATGTCAGCTGCTATGACCTGCTTGCGTCGGAGGCCCGTCTTGCCAGCCTGTTTGCCATCGCCAAGGGCGATGTGTCCACGCGGCACTGGTTCCGCCTTGGGCGCACGGCCACGCCGCTGGGCAATGGGTCGGCGCTGATCTCGTGGTCCGGGTCGATGTTCGAGTACCTGATGCCGTCGCTGGTCATGCGCGCGCCGGCGGGCAGCCTGCTCGAGCAGACCAACCGGCTGGTGGTGGAGCGCCAGCAAGGCTACGGCCGCGCGCTGGGCGTGCCATGGGGCGTGTCCGAATCCGCCTACAACGCGCGCGATCTGGAGTTCACCTACCAGTACTCCAACTTCGGCGTGCCAGGCCTGGGCCTGAAACGCGGGCTTTCCGACAATGTGGTGATCGCACCTTATGCGAGCGGCCTGGCCACCATGGTGGATCCGCAAGGCGCGCAGCAGAACTTCGCGCGTCTCGCGCGGATGGGGGCAAAGGGGCGCTTCGGCTTCTACGAGGCCATTGATTTCACCCGGTCCCGGCTGCCCGAGGATGAGGCGTTCGCCATCGTGCGCAGCTACATGGCCCACCACCAGGGCATGACCATCGTGGCGATCGCCAATACGCTGCACGGCGGCCAGATGCGGGAGCGCTTTCACCGCGAGCCGATGATCCAGGCCACCGAGCTGCTGCTGCAGGAGCGCATGCCGCGCAACGTCGCCATTGCGCATCCGCGCGCCGAAGAGGTGAAAGCCTCCACGATGGAGTCCGGCAGCGAGGATTCCACGGTGCGCAGGCTTGCCGGCTATGCGCCCGGTGCGCCCGTCACGCATCTGCTGTCGAACGGGCGCTACGCGGTGATGCTGACCGCGGCCGGCGCGGGCTACAGCCGCTGGCGCGACCTGGCCGTGACGCGGTGGCGCGAGGATGCCACCCGCGACGACGCTGGCAGCTTTATCTTCCTGCGCGATACGCAAAGCCGCGCCGTCTGGCCGGCCGGCGCGCAATTTGCCGGCGGCGATACGGACGATGGCGAGCAGGGCAGCGAAGTGGTCTTCGCCGAAGACCACGCGGAGTTCATCCGCCGCGATGGCAGCCTGGTCACCACGCTCTCCATCCTGGTCTCCGGCGAGGATGACGGGGAAGTGCGGCGAGTCTCGCTGGCCAACAGCGGGCGGCGCGCGCGCGAGATCGAGCTGACCTCGTATGCGGAACTGGTGCTGACCGTGCCGGCGGCCGACGCCGCGCACCCGGCGTTCTCCAAGCTGTTTATCGAGACCGAATACCTGCCCGAGTTCGGCGCGCTGGTTGCCACGCGCCGCCCGCGCTCGCCCACGGAGCCAACGATATGGGCTGCCCACTTCGCCATCGTCGAAGGCGAAGTGGTGGCGGATCCGCAATACGAGACCGACCGGGCGCGCTTTCTGGAGGAGGGGCAGACGGGCAGAATAGCGGACGGCGTGCGGCATGGCCGTGCGCTGTCCAACACCACGGGCACGGTGCTCGACGCCATCTTCTCGCTCAGGCAGCGCGTGCGGGTCGCACCGGGCGGCGTGGCGCGCATCGCATTCTGGACGCTGGTGGCGCCCTCGCGCGCCGCGCTGCTGGATCTGATCGACAAGCATCATGACCGCAGCGCCTTCGAGCGCGCCAAGACCCTGGCCTGGACGCAGGCCCAGGTCCAGTTGCGCCATCTCGACGTCAAGGCCGACGAAGCGGCGGATTTCCAGCGCCTGGCCGCGCCGATCCTGTACGCCGATCCCCGCTTCCGGAGTTCCTCCGAGGCCATTGCCCGCGGCGCGGGCCCGCAGTCCGGGCTTTGGCCGCACGCCATCTCCGGCGACCTGCCGATCGTGCTGCTGCGCATCGACGAGATCGAGGATATGGCGCAGGTACGCCAGCTGCTGCGCGCGCACGAGTACTGGCGCATGAAGCGGCTTGGCGTGGACCTGGTCATCGTCAACGAGCGTGCGTCGTCTTATACGCAGGACCTGCAGAACGCCATCGAGACCGCGGTGCGCAGCAGCCAGTCGCAGCCGCGCCTTGGCGATGAGCTCGCCCAGGGCTCGGTCTATACGCTGCGCACCGACCTGCTGCACGTCGATGCCCGCGCGCTGCTCTTGTCGGTGGCCCGCGTCGTGCTGTCCGCGCGCAGGGGGCCCATCGCCGAACAACTCGGCCGGCTACCCGTGGTGCCGCAGCGCGCCGCACCCGTACGCCGCCGCGCGCCACCACGGCCGGCGCCAATGCCAGCGCCGGCCACGCCGGCGCTCGAGTTCTTCAATGGCCTCGGTGGCTTCGACAAGGACGGGCGGGAGTATGTGATCGTGCTTGACGGCGCCGCCACCACGCCCGCGCCTTGGATCAACGTGATCGCCAACCCCAGCTTTGGCTTTCATGCCTCGGCGCAGGGCAGCGGCTACACCTGGGCCGAGAGCAGCCGCGAGAACCAGCTCACGCCCTGGTCCAACGACCCGGTGCTGGATCCGGCCGGCGAGGCGTTCTACATCCGCGACGAAGACAGCCTCGAAGTTTGGAGCCCGACAGCGCAGCCCATCCGCGATGCAGGCACCTACGCGGCCCGCCACGGCCATGGCTACAGCCGCTTTGCGCACCACGCGAACGGCATCGCGGCCGAGCTGCTGCAGTTCGTCCCGCTGGAAGACCCAGTCAAGATTTCGCGGCTGACGCTGAGCAACCTGTCCGCCGGGCGCCGCCGGCTTTCCGTCACCGCCTACGTGGAGTGGGTACTCGGCACGTCGCGTGGCGCATCGGCGCCGTTCATCGTGACCGAGCGCGACGAGGCCACCGGCGCAATGCTGGCGCGCAATCCCTGGAGCTCCGCCTTCCCCGGCCGGGTTGCCTTTGCCGATCTCGGCGGCAAGCAAACAGCCTGGACCGCCGACCGCACGGAATTCCTTGGGTACAACGGCGGCGCCGAGGCGCCGGCGGCCCTGCTTGGCACCACACCGTTGTCTGGCGCCGTGGGCGCGGGGCTGGACCCGTGTGCCGYGGTGCAGTGCATCGTGGAGCTTGCCGCGGGCGAGACGCTCGACATCGTCGCGTTTCTCGGCGAGTGCGGCTCGGCCGAGGCGGCGAGGGCGCTGATTGCCCGCTATCGCGCCGCCGATCTCGACGCCGTGCTGGATGCCGTGACAGGGCACTGGGATAGCCTGCTTGGCGCCGTGCAGGTCAGGACGCCGGACCGGGCAATGGACATCATGCTCAACGGCTGGCTGCTCTACCAGACCCTGGCCTGCCGCATCTGGGCCCGCGCGGCGTTCTACCAGGCGAGCGGTGCCTATGGCTTTCGCGATCAGTTGCAAGACACCATGGCGCTTACCTTCGCCAAGCCTGCGGCCACGCGCCAGCACTTGCTGCGTGCCGCGGCCAGGCAATTTGCCGAAGGCGACGTCCAGCATTGGTGGCTGCCGCACACCGGGCAGGGCGTGCGCACGCGCATCTCCGACGATTGCGTCTGGCTGGCCTTCGCCACGGCGACCTACATAGCAGGCTCTGGCGATGCGGCGGTGCTGGATGAGAACGTGTCCTTCCTCGACGGGCCGGTGCTCGGCGCGGATGCGCATGATGCCTTCTTCCAACCGATGACCGGGGAGGCATCGGCATCGCTGTTCGAGCATTGCGCGCGCGGCATCGAGCGATGCCTTGCCTTGACCGGCGAGCACGGCCTGCCGCTGATCGGCGGCGGCGACTGGAACGACGGCATGAACCGGGTCGGGGCCGGCGGCAAGGGCGAGAGCGTGTGGCTTGGCTGGTTGCTGATGCGCACGATCGCGCTCTTCGCGCCGCTTGCCGAGGTGCGCGACGCTGGCCGCGCAGCGCACTGGCGCGCCCATGCGGCAATGCTGGGCGCGGCGTTGGAGCGCGATGGCTGGGACGGCGAGTGGTATCGCCGTGCCACCTTCGATGACGGCAGCTGGCTGGGTTCCAAGACCAGCCCGGCCTGCCGGATCGACGCCATTGCCCAGTCGTGGGCCGTGCTGTCGGGCGCCGGGGATCCCGTGCGCGCTGCCACCGCCATGGCATCCATGGCCGAGCACCTGGTGCGGCGCAACGACGGCCTGGCGCTGCTGTTCGCGCCGCCCTTCGATGGCGCCTCGCCGGATCCCGGCTACATCGAAGGCTATCCCCCCGGCGTGCGCGAGAACGGCGGGCAATACAGCCACGCCGCGATGTGGTCGGTCCTTGCCTTTGCCCGGCTCGGCGCGGGCGCAAAGGCCGTGGACCTGTTCTCGATGCTCAACCCCATCCACCACGCCAGCACGCCCGCAGGCGTGCAGCGCTACAAGGTCGAGCCGTACGTGGTCGCGGCCGATGTGTATTCGGTGGCGCCCCACATCGGGCGTGGCGGGTGGACCTGGTACACCGGCGCGGCCGGCTGGATGTATCGCGCCGGGCTGGAGGGCATCCTGGGGATCCGCCGCGAAGCGGGCTGGCTGATCGTGGCGCCGAGCATTCCGGCGGCCTGGCCCGGGTTTGAGGCGACGGTATGCCTGGGGGCATGCCACTACGACATCCGGGTGCAGACGCTGGCGCCAGGCGCGGGCGGCGCGCATGCCGTCCTCGATGGGCTGGCGCTGGCTTGCGGCGACGGTGCCGTGCGCGTGCCGCTGGACGATGGTAGGCACAGGCTGCTGGTATGCATCCCGGCGGCGGAATAGGGGGTATAGGGCGGAATGGGGCGCATGGGTGCATCTGGCGAGCCCGAAAAAGTCTTTCCGGGAATCGCTTGACTCCTCGGGGAATAAGCTTATGATGTGCCCAATTGCTGCATTGCAGCAAAACGATGATGCCGCTCACGGAACCCTCTTCGGCAGCGTTGGATCATCCAGATCATCCCCAGGAGACTATTTCATGGCACATCCCACCCAAGCTCAATTCTTCGGCGTCCAGCAAGCTAACCTGGACCTGTTCCTTGCCTTGGTCGGTCCCCTGGCCCGTGGCGCGGAAAAGATCAGCGCGCTGAACATGCAGGCCGTCAAGACCAGCCTGGCGGATACCACGAACTACGTCCGCGAATCCAGCCAGCAGCCGGTTGGCGCCGGCATGTCCGGCCTCAAGCCGGAACTGGCCAATGGCTTTGCCCAGAAGATGAACGCCTATGCCGGCCACATGAACGAGATCTTCGCCAGCACCGGCGCGGAGTTCGCGCAGGAAGCCCAGCGCCAGATGAGCACCTACGCTGCGCAGACCCAGGAAGCCATGGCGTCGTTCGGCCAGAACCTCATGTCGAACGCTGGCGGCGCGTTCCCGGCTGCCCACGCGAGCGCACCGAGCTGGGTCGCGGCCTACGAAACGGCCATGAAGCCGATGCGCGACGCCTTCGAAAAGGTCATGCCCGCCACGGCTGCCAAGTAAGGCCAAGTAAGGCGGCACCGCTGGCCGCTGTGARGCAAACGCCAGTAGCAAGGAAAAACTGCGCCCATGTGGCGCAGTTTTTTTTTTGCGGCGATCAGCCAGCGGGTGGTGCCAAGAGAACGGCCTCCACGCGCTGGCGCAGCACCGGCAGCAAGTCCCGCGCAAACCAGCCGTTGTGCTTGAACCAGCCCTGGTTGCGCGGCGATGGGTGCGGCAGCGGAATAAAGCGCGGCCCATGCGTGCCAAAGCCGGCCACGGTAGGCGTCACGCCACCGCGCGCCGCCGCTCCCAGGAAACGCCGCTGCGCATACTGCCCGACCAGCAAGGTCAGTTCAATGTCCGGCAGGCGCGCCAGCAGCGCATCCATCCACAACGGCGCGCACTCCTTGCGCGGCGGCAGGTCGCCGCTGGCGCCACGGCCCGGATAGCACAGTCCCATCGGGATGATGGCAATGCGCGCGGCATCGTAGAACACGGTCTTATCCACGCCCATCCAATCACGCAGCCGGTCACCGCTGGGATCGTCCCAGGGAATGCCGCTGGCATGCACGCGTGTGCCCGGCGCCTGGCCGACAATCAGGATGCGGGCGCTGGCGGCAGCTTGTACTACCGGGCGGGGACCAAGCGGGAGGTGCGCTTCGCACAGGCGGCAGGCGCGTACCTGGGTCAGCAGGGTGTCGAGGTCGGTCTTGCCCTCATCGCTTGCGGCGGAAACGGCTACGGGAGTTACGGGAAGGTCGCGCAGATCATCGGCAGGGGAGCCGCAGCCGGTTGCGTCGACCTGTTCGTCGACATAGCGTTTCAGCGCGTCCGGAAGGGATATGTGGATCGTGGTTGTGCCCATGGCGCCCAGTGTATGCAGTTCGGCGAGGATTGCCAAACGAAGCGGGTGCGCATGGGGGCGCAATGACTGCAAAAAGGTGGGGGCGGCTACGAAACCTTTCCAGATTGCACAGGTGGGCCGCGCCGAAGCACGGCCCACCTGCGTACCGCTTCCAATCAGAAGCGGTGACGCATGCCCACGCCAAAGCTGTCGCCGTGCGACTGGTCGCTCAGCTTGTCGTAGAAGTACGCGGCATACACGTCGGTGCGCTTGGACAGGTTGTAGTCGTAAGCGAGGCCGGCCGTGTTGCGCTTGAAGTCCGCGACGCTGTTCTTGGTCTTGTCGTACGCATAGGAGACCAGCACGTTGCCGTTGCCCACCGGGATCGAAGCGCCAACCTGGCCATTGGTGTGCTTGATATCGCCCGTGGCGTTGTTGACGTCGCTCTTGATGTACTGGCCCTGCGCGAACAGCTTGACCACCTTGAAGTCGTAGCTCACGCCGACCTGCACGGCGTTCTGCTTGTCGAAGCCAGCCAGCGCCGTGGGCGCGGTCACGTCTCCCGGGGTGCTGTTGAACTTGACCTGCTGGAAGGCTACGGTGGCGCCGAAGTTGCCGTTGAAGTAGAGCACGTTGCCGCCCCACTTGTTCTTGCCGACGCTGCCTGCCTGCTCGCCGAACGAGTAGATCGCGTTGGCGGTCAGGCCGCCAACGTTCGGCGTGGAATACACCAGCGAGTTGCTCCAGCCCGAGTCGCCGATGATGCCCGGGTCATAGACGCGGCCATTGCTGGCCGAGAAGTAGGTGTGGAAGATCGCCGGCGAGAACACATAGGAGTCCACCAGCGGGTTGAACAGGATGGTCGAGATGAAGTAGGGCGTGGTGTTGCGCCCGAGCTTCACCGTGCCAAGCGTTGCGCTCTGCAGGCCGACAAAGGCGTTGCGGGTAAACAGCGCATCGCCGTCGAAGCGGCCTTGCTTGCCGGTGTCCGGGCGCAGGAAGCCGTTCAGGTCGAAGATCGCCTTCAGGCCGTTGCCAAGATCCTCGGTGCCCTTGATGCCGAAGTACGAGGTTTGCATGCCGCCGCTGTTGACGCCGTAGGCGCGGTCCGCACCGCCGGCCTTGGTGGCGCCGACATAGGCATCAACCATCCCGTAAAGCGTGACGCTGGATTGCGCCATGGCGTTGCCGCAGATCAAGGCTGCTGCCATGACTGCCAGTTTCACGACCGGCTTGAATTTGTGTTGCATAAAGACCTCCATGGTTGACCCGTTTTCTATCGTTGCTGGCTCTGTCGCATTCACTGGGCACGACAACACCCCTCCGGGGGCAAGCCCCGGCTATCTAAAAACGCGTGCTCTTGAAATGGCTGGCGCGGGATGGCGCCGGTACGCTAGCGCCGCTGGCTCATGCTTGCTGCCAGCTCACATGCGCGGCCACCACCTGCCAGCCTTCGGGCAGCCGCACCCAGCTCTGGCTCTGGCGGCCCAGGCGCGGCTCGCCGGCGCGGCGAAAGGCGATATTGGCTACGGCGAAATCGTTGCCGAAGGTGGTGACGCTGCGCTCGGTGATCTCGCGGGCGAGGCCCTTTGCCGGGCGCGCCGCGCGGAACGCGCGGATGGCCTCGATGCCGTAGAGGTTTTCGCCCGCGCCGTAGCGCAGCGTGTGCGGGCTTTCCCAGAACAGCCGGTCGAGCTCGGCGACGTCGTTGCCGACCAGCGCCCGTTCATAGGCATCGAAGGCGGCTTCCACCTCGGCGAGGATGGCGGGATCGTTGATTCTCATCTTGCTTTCGTGGATATCCGTGGCAGCGTGGCAGCCCGGTGATGTCACGCTGCGTGACTGCGATGGATGCAGTTTGCGGCAATTCGATTGCATACAACCAGCACTTATTTCTTCTCATGGCGCACGCAAATTGTGTGCACTCGCTGTTGCATGTGCCGGCTCGCCATGCAAGGCCCGGCCACGCATCACGCAGCCTCGGCCAACGGCTGGTGCAGCCCGCTCAGCGCGGCCTTCAGGTGCTCTGCAAACGCCGCCGCCGCTGGCGGCAGGCTGCGGCCCTTGCGGGCGCCCAGCACCAGCCGGCCGCCGCACAGCTCGGGGTCGGACAAGGGCACGGCAATCAGCGTGCCCTGGCGCGTCTCGCGCAGCGTGCCGGCCTGGAACTGGAAGCAGATCGCGCCGGTCTGGCGCGCAAAGCTCTTCAGCATCTCCACCGTGGTGGCTTCCAGCATCACCCGCAGCGACAAGCGGTTGCGCGCGCAGATCGCCTCGATCAGCCGCCGGCTGCCAAAGCTCTCCGGCCCGAGGGCCACGGGATAGGGCTGGCAGTCGGATAGGCGCAACGTGCGCCGGCTTGCCAGCGGATGGTCCGGGCGCATCATCGCGCAGAATGGTTGCGCGGACACCGCCAGTTCGTGCAGGAAGGTGGTCGGGGGCGGGTCGTGTGCCAGCAGCAGGTCGGCCTCATCCTCCTTGAGCGCGGCCAGCAGGTCGCCGGAGTTGCCCACCGCCACGCGAAACTGCACGCCGCGGTGGGTGGACTGGTAGCGGCCGATGACTTCAGGCAGGAAATCGGTGGCGACAGACTCGACCGTCGCCACGCGCACGGTGCCCCGTACCAGCCCACGCAGCTGCTCCATCTGCGCGGCGGCCGAATCCAAATCCGCGAGGCTGCGGCGCACGGTGGCGATCAACACCTCGCCGGCGGCGGTCAGCCGCACGCCGCGGGGCAGGCGCTCGAACAGCGCCGTGCCGATTTCCTGCTCGACCTCCAGGATCTTTCGGTTGAGCGCGGTGGAGGCGACGTGGAGTTGCTCGGCGGCCTTGCGGATCGACCCAACGCGGGCCACGGCGTCAAGATAGAGGTAAAGGCGAGGCGGGTGGAGCATGGCGGCGTGCGCTCGGGCGCTAGTGAGAACGATCCGCTCTCACTAGCAAGGATCGTGCACGCGCCAACGCTACGCCGGCAGCCCGGTCCCGGCGACAGGACCAACGCCGGGACCAACGTCGGGACCAACGTCGGGACCAACGCCATGGCCGCTGCCATGGCGGGGCAACGCGACCTGGCAGTAGAGCTGGCGCAGCGCGCCCAGCGCCGACGCCCGGTCCTGCTCCGTGACATCCCCCAGCATGAGGCCAGCGGCGTGCGGGGCCACCGACATCACAAAGCGCAGGCGTTCAAGCCGGGCCGCTTCAAACGTGGTCAGCCAGGCGCGCGGGCTGGTCTCGCCCGCGGCCAGCGAAGTGGCGATCAGCTCGGCGGCGGCGCAGGCATCCTCGATGGCCTGCGCCACGCCCTGGCCAAGCGGTGGCGCCATGGCGTGGGCGCTGTCGCCCAGGTACATCACCTGCGCATGCGGCTCGGCAAAGCGGATGCCGCACGCCCGCATGCGGTACCAGCAGATGGCATCCACATTGGCGCAGAGCCTATCGATCAGCCAGCCAGCCTGCGGCCCCGGCCTGGCGTGCGCGGGTGTGTAGGCCGCGCGCAGCGCCTGCGAGCCGATGCCCGCGTGCAGCGTTTGTTCGCCGGGGGCGAGCGGCAGGCTGCCGGCGATATTGATCCGTCCGTCCGGCAAGCGAAAGGCCAGCAGGCGGTTAGGGCCGTTGCACCATTGTTCGTAATCGTCGATCCGGCCGGCGCCGGCGTCCGGCACCAGGAGGCGGAACAACAAGGCACCAAGCTGGTGCGTTCGAGGCTGGCCGGCAAACGCGCTTCGGGTGGGTGAGTCGCGGCCATCGGCCGCGATCAGCAGGTCGATGTCGTCAAGCCGGTGTTGTTGGCCATGCTGTTCCCAGACGACGTAGCTGCGTGCCGGATCCTGCGGGCTGGCGCCGCACGCCAGCAGCTTGCAACGGTAACGCACGGCGTTGCCGGCGGCCTGGCGCAGCACGCGGTACAGCGTGGCGCGCAGGATGCGCACGCCGCCATGGTCCGCCACGCGCGTGAGGGGCAGGTCCAGCAGCACCTCGCCGCTGCACAACGACACGCGCCAGTGATCCCAGGGCAGGCCGGCCTCGCCAATGGCGCTGGCCAGCAGCGGGTCGCGCATGTGCAAGGCCTTGATGGCGTTGGGGCCGATCACCAGCCCGGCGCCTGCGTGGTCATCCGGTGCAACCTGCTCCAGGCAGGTGACTTCCAGCCCGGCTTGCATGGCCAGCGCGCGGGCCATGATGCTGCCGGCCACGCCAGCGCCGACGATGACAATGCGTTTGGTGGGGATCCTGGGCGTCATGAGCGTCATGGGCGCCAGTTTGCGCAAAAGGACTGCACGCAACCAGCACCGATTTGGTCTCATGGCGAGCGCGCATTGTGTGCGCTCGGCGGGGAGCGGCGATCAGCCGGAAGCCCGCCCGATCCGCCGAGACTGTTCCTGGCTTAAGGCACGACCGACAAGAACAAGTACGCCGCCAGGATGACCAGGTGCACCACGCCTTGCAGCATGGTGGTGCGGCCCGAGTGCAGCGTCAGTGTGCTGACCAGCAAGGTCAGCGCAAGCAGCACGGTTTCCGTCGGGCCCAGGCCCAGCGTCAGCGGCTTGCCAACCGCGATAAAGACCGCGGCCACGGTGGGAATGGTCAGCCCGATGCTGGCCAGCGCGGAGCCCAGCGCCAGGTTCATGCTGGTCTGCAGGCGGTCGGCGCGCGCGGCGCGCAACGCGGCCAGCCCCTCGGGCAGCAGCACCAGCGCGGCAATCACGATGCCAACCACGGCCGGCGGGGCGCCGGCACTTGCTACCGCCGCTTCCACCGTGGGCGACAGCAGCTTGGCCAGGCCGACCACCGCCACCAGGCATGCCAGCAGCATGCCGCCGCTGGCGAGCGCGATCTTCGCGGGCGGGGGCGGGGCGTGGACGCTTTCGTCGGAGGTGCCTTCGACCAGGAAGTAGTCCCGGTGGCGCACGGTCTGCACAAACACAAAGCTGCCATAGAGCACCAGCGAGGCAACGCCCGCAAAGGCTAGCTGCGACTGCGACAGCATCGGCCCGGGGATCGCGCTGGTGTAGTTGGGCAACACCATGGTGAGCACGGCCAGCGCGGCCAGCACGGCTAGCGCGGCGGTGGCGCCCGGCGCCTGGAAAGCCTGCTCGCGATGGCGCAGGCCACCCACCAACAGGCAGATCCCCACAATGCCGTTACACACCAGCATGGCCGCGGCAAACACGGTATCGCGCGCCAGCCCGGCCTTCTCGGGGCCAGCGGACAGCATCACCGAGACGATCAGCGCTACCTCGATCACGGTCACGGCAATCGCCAGCACCAGCGTGCCAAAGGGCTCGCCCACTTTATGCGCGACCACCTCGGCATGGTGCACCGCTGCAAACACCGAGCCCGCGAGCGCCAGGCCGGCCAGCACCAGCAGCAGCGCCTGACCGGGCACCGCCATGCCTGCCCCGAGGATGGCCCAGGCTGCCAGTGGCAGCCATAAGGTCCAGGCAGGCAATTTATTCGACGTCAATGGCATCCGTTCTCCCTTTCTAGTTAATGAAATGCGTGGATTCAGCTTGATTGTGATGGGTGCGGCATGTCAAGCCTGACGAAAAGTGCCGCGCTCAGCGGGCTTGCTGGCCGTTTTCGCTTTGGCGTCCTATTGTGGTTCAGCTTGGGGCGGCAGCAATGCTCTCGGGCGGCAGCGCGCATGTAAGGCAGTTGCAACAGGGATTCAGTTCCCTGGAATTCGCTTAAATTGAAAGGAATTGGAGGTTTATTTGCTGGAGTTGGCGGGGATTTCGCGTTTTTTCCTGTGTGCCGGAGTCCCAGGGCGCCACAAGTCCTGCACCCGGCCGGCCATTCCAGCGTCGCACCACGGCAGCACAAGCAGCTCCGGACGCGCCGCAAGCGTCCCTTTACCGGCGTGGCGAATGCCGCGCCTTCCCCTTTCGACGATGGAGAATGCTCATGAAAAAGTACGGATCGGCTAAATGGCAAGGCGGCATCAAGGACGGCCAGGGCAGCATCTCGGCAGAGAGCGGCGTGCTCAAGGATGCGCCCTACGGTTTCAAGGCCCGCTTCGAAGGCGGCCCCGGCACCAATCCCGAGGAACTCATCGGGGCGGCCCACGCGGGGTGCTTCTCCATGGCGCTGTCCCTGATCCTGGGCGAGGCCAAGATGGTCGCCGAGAGCATTGCCACCAAGGCCACGGTCACGCTCGACAAGGACGGCGGCGGCTTCACCATCACTGCCGTGCACCTGGACGTGACGGTGCGCGTGCCCGGGGCCGACAAGGCGGCAGTAGAGCAATGCCTGCAAGGGGCCAAAGCCGGCTGCCCGGTGTCCAAGCTGCTAAAGGCGGAGATCACCATGGACGCCAAGGTGGAAACCTGAGCCGGCCACGGCGGGCGCCAGGCCCGGGGGCCGGCGCCCGGTCAATAGGCCAATAGGCCAATAGGTCGGGCGTGGCCATCCTGGCTTCCTATAATGAAGATTCGCCGTCCCGCGCCGCACCTGGCGCGGGACCGCGCGGGCGTTCAATGGACTGAACGCGTCTCCTATATCCAGACCTTCCACGATAAGGCAGACATCATGCATAGCAGTGAAGCAGTCCTGACTCAGGCTAGGGCGGCCATCGCCCACGTGCCTTTCCACAGCCATCCCATCCATCCCACCATTCACCTGCGCCTGAGCGACGGCGCGCTGATTCTCGAAGGCGAAGTCCCCGATATTGTCGACAAGAGCCGCGTTGCCGCGTCGGTACGCCGTGTCGACGGTGTGTCTGCCGTGATCGATCACTTGCGCGTTGCCGATGGCGGCGCGGCGGTTGGCGACGGCGAACTGCGCAATGCCATCTGCGTACGGCTGCTGCAGGCGATCGACTTTCGCAATTGCCGCATCTGCGCGCATGCCAAGGGGAGGATCGAACCCGTGCGCGAAGCCGTTGGCGAGTCCAGCGGAGAGATCGCCATCGAAGTTGTCGACGGCGTGGTGACCCTGCGCGGCCACGTGATCAGCCTGTCGCACATGCGCCTGGCCGGTGTGCTGGCGTGGTGGTCGCGAGGTTGCCGCTGCGTGGTCAACGAGCTGGTGGTGGCCCCGGCCGAGGCCGACCGCGACGACGAAGTCACGGAAGCGCTGAAGCTGGTGCTGGAGACCGACCAGTTCGTCGATGCCGACCGCATCCGCGTGCAGACCAAGGACCGCGTCGTCACGCTCGAAGGCTATGCCACTACCGAAGCCGGCAAACGCCAGGCGGAGCGCGACGCCTGGTACGTGCATGGGGTCGAGGACGTGGTCAACCGCATCGTGCTGAGCAACTAAGCGCCACTCTGCCTGCGTTACTTCGCAGGTTCGCTAGTTCGCAGGTTCGCAGGTTCGCAGGTTCAATAGCCGGATCGGATCATGCCGTGCCCGCCGGGCGCGGCATGTCCTCCACGCGCCAGTAGCGCCGCTGCGAGCGCAGCGCAAAGCGCGCCCGGTAGCTCGACATCGACATCCCCGTTGCCCGCTGGAACAGCCGCCTGAACGCCGCAGCGTCACTGTAGCCGCAGGCTTCGGCCACCGCCTGCGAGCCATGCAGCGTCACCTCCAGCAGGGTCTTGGCACGCTCCACGCGCAGCCCGTGCAGGTATTCCAGCGGCGTCATGCCGCTGACCTGCCGGAAATGCCGCAGCAGGGTCCGCTCGCTCACGGCCGCCGCCTGCGCCACCAGCGCCAGCCGGTACGGCGTATCCACGTTGGCCTGCAGCCAGCGCATGGCGCGGTAGACGGGGCTGTCGGCGGTCTTGCTGAGCCAGCGTTGCGACACCAGCTCGGGCGTGAGCTGCTGGCGCTCGGCCTGGTACAGCAGCATGCGCGAGCAGGTCTGCGCCAGGTCCGGGTCATGCAGGTGTCCCAGCACGCGTAACATGAACTCCGTCTGCAGCGCCGGCGCCACGCAGCCAAACACGCGCTGGTGCAAGCCCATCGGCTCGCTCGCGGAAAAATCGCAGCGCGGATAGCGCTTGGCCATCCAGCTCTGGAAGGTCCACGGTGCGCCCATGCGCGCGCCATCCAGCAGGCCCAGCTCCGCGGGAAAAACGATGCCGCTCGCGCCCGCCGCGATCCATCCGCCCGCCTGCGCGTGCCGCTCCAGCAAGCGCAGCGCCTGGCCCGCGCCACCCAGGATCTCGCCCAGGTGCGGGGCATTGCGTGCAAGCACGCCCGGCACCACCAGCAGCGCATTGCCGTCTTCCGTGGCGCGCCGCCGCCGCGCGGGCTCCAGCCCCAAGGCGGGCAGGGCCAGCGCGCGGCCTGATGGGCCGATCACCGTCCAGCTCAGGTCGCGGTCCGCGTCCGGGCGTTGCAGCCGCGCCACCCCGGCCGCGGCGCGCAGCACATCCAGCGCGCCGAACAGCATGCCGGGCATGGCCTCGGGCAACCACAGCAAGCGCACGTGCAGCGGCACGGGGCGGCTGGCGGAGGGCGGCTCGGGCAGGGCGGTAGTGGCAGAAGAGGCAGAAGAGGGAGGCATGGCGGGATCGGCATTCCAATTGGCGGGATTGATCCTACCTTGCCACGCCCGCAAGGGCTAGCATCGTCGCTCGGCGAACCACCGCCCTAACCACAATAACGATCCAAGCAACAGGAGACTTCATGCAGCCATCCCTGCGCCGACTTACCCATACCGCTGTGGCAGCGCTAGCGCTGGCCTTCGGGGCAGCCGGCAGCGCACGCGCGGCGGACACGCAACTGCTGGACGCCGCCCGCGCGGCCGAGCCCGCGTTGATCCAGTCGCTCAAGGACATGGTGTCGATCGAGTCCGGCAGCACCAATGCGGCCGGCCTGGCGCAAATGGCCAGTTTCACGGAAGCACGCCTCAAGGCGCTGGGCGCGACCACCGAGCGCATCGCCGTGACGCAAGGCCCCGGCACCATGGTCAAGGGCACGCTCACCGGCACCGGCAAGCGCCGCATCATGCTGATCGCGCATATGGATACGGTCTACGGCCCCAACACGCTGGCCACCCAGCCGATCAAGCTGGACGGCAACCGCCTGTACGGCCCCGGCATCGCCGACGACAAGGGCGGCATCGCGGTCATCCTGCATGCGCTGGCCATCCTCCAGACAACCGGGTGGAAGGACTATGCGCAGATCACCGTGCTGTTCAACCCGGATGAGGAAGTGGGCTCGCTGGGTTCCGGCGACACCATCGCCAAGCTCGCGGAGCAGCACGACGTGGTGCTGTCCTGCGAGCCGTCCGCGGGCTCGGTGGTCATGAAGGGCCAGCCGCTGCTGCTGGCCGCGGCCGGCGTCGCCACGGCCACGCTGGATGTGAAGGGCCGCGCCGCGCATGCGGGCGCCGCGCCGGAGCTGGGCCGCAACGCGCTCTATGAACTCTCGTACCAGATGCTGCAAACGCGTGAAGTGGCCAAGGACGTGCCGGGCGCCGCGCTGATCTGGACTCAGGCCAACACCAATGGCCCGCTGAACCAGATCACCGAAAAGGCCAGCGCCGTGGGCGACGTGCGCCTGACCCAGCCCGACGCGCAGGACAAGCTGCAGGCCGCGCTGCAAGCCAAGGTCAGCGCAAGCAAGCTGGTTCCCGACACCGAAACCACGGTCAAGGTCATCTCCGGGCGTCCGCCCTACGTGAGCGATGCGCGCAGCCGCGCGCTGGCGGCAAAAGCCCAGGCGATCTACAAGGAGATCGACCGCGAGCTGACGCTGGTGCCGCAGACCGGGGGCGGCACCGACGCCGGCTTCGCCGTGCGCTCGGGCAAGGCCACGGTGCTGGAGAGCTTCGGCCTGGCGGGCTTCGGATACCACGCCCGCGACGAATACATCGAGATTGACTCGATCGTGCCGCGGCTCTACCTGATGTCGCGCATCCTGCAGGAAATCGGGCGCAACTAAGGCGCTTTGGGCCGGCGGCAGCGCCCTTGCGCTGCCGCCCGCCCGCGCTAGCATCGCCCGGCAGGCATCCCGGCTTGCCTTCGCAACGACCCAATCCTCCACAGGAGACACCATGCCGGAGCTGGGCCGCAATGCGCTGATCGAGCTGGCCTACCAGCTGCAGCAAACGCGCGACGTGGCCAAATCCGTGCCGGGCACCCAGCTCAACTGGACCACCGCGCAGGCCGGCGAGGTCCGTAACCAGATCCCCGAGCACGCCACCGCCATCGGCGACGTGCGCACCACGGTCAAGGATGGCGCAGGCAAGCTGCGGGCCGCGCTGCAAAAGAAGGTGGACGAAGGCAAGCTCGTCCCCGACACGCAAACCACGGTGACCATGGAAATCGGCCGGCCGCCGTTTGTCGCCAACGCGCGCGGCCGCGAACTGGCGCAGCGCGCGCAAGCCATCTACGCCGAGCTCGATGGCCGCCAGCTGGCACTGGCGGAAGGCACCGGCGGCGCCACCGATGCGGGCTTCGCCGGGCGCTCGGGCAAAGCGGTGGTGGTGGAGAGCTTCGGCCTGGCGGGCTTCGGATACCACGCGCGCGACGAGTACATCGAGATCGATTCCATCGTGCCGCGCCTCTACCTGCTCACGCGCATCCTGCAGGAAATCGGGCGTAGCTGATGCAGCCCCCGGCTTGTGCGCTAAAGGATCGCGGACATCTGCCGTTAATGGAGGTAGTGTGGGAGATAGTCTGAATTCCGTTCTTAGTGAAATGTATCTATTCTGATAATTCCTATTGATTCAGACGCCTAGGACTAGGATTAGGACTGTCTTAGTCCTATTCTTAATCCTATTCCTAATCCTGGGCGTTACCTTTTATCCCGGCGTCAATAACACGCCGCGCGTCTGTTTTTCAATCCCCCTTCAGTAGGTCAAAGCGCGCCCTGCGCCGCGCCATTTCCCGTAATGCCGCTTGCTGCCGTCGATTGGCGGTGAGCGGCGGTGCGCAATGCCCGCTCTTGCGTGCTCGCAATACCCCTCTATTCGTACGTGTCCGATTGACCGCATCGCCGTCATCATTAAATATTGTCAATACATGCGAAGAGAGTGACGGTTGTCGCCAGTCATTCCGGCAAGGGTGCCAGTCATCAGGCAAGCACCGCTAATTCAGGGTCTATCCAATTATGAACAAGGGCAGTTTCCGTCTGGTCTACAGCAGGCATCGCGGGATGCTGGTCGCCGTTGAAGAATCGGCCGCCAGCATCGGAAAAGGACAGCAAGGCGGCGCACGCGCGCAACGGCGCAGCCGCCGGGCAGGGCAAGGCCGGGCAGCTATTGCATCGATGGCATCGATGGCGGCCGCGCTGCCAGCCATGCCGCGCGCGCGCTTTGCTTCGTTTGCCTCCTCTGCCTCGCTTGCCCTGCTTGGGCTGGCTGCCCCGGCCACGGCCCAGATCGTGGCGGACCCCAATGCCGGCGCCAACCGTCCCGGCGTGATCCAGACCAGCAACGGCCTTGCGCAAGTCAACATCACGCGGCCCTCGGGCGCGGGCGTGTCCACCAACGCCTACACCCAGTTCGACGTGCCCAAGGGCGGCGCGATCCTCAACAACTCGCCCACCATCGTCTCGACCCAGCAAGCCGGTTTCGTCAACGGCAACCCCAACCTGCTGCCGGGCCAGAACGCGCGCATCATCGTCAACCAGGTCACCAGCGCGCTGCCCAGCCAGTTGCGCGGCTACCTGGAAGTGGCCGGCGGCCGGGCTGAAGTGGTGGTAGCCAACCCCAACGGCATCATGGTGGACGGTGGTGGCTTCATCAATACCAGCCGCGCCACACTGACCACCGGCGTGCCCGTGTATGGCGGCACCGGCAGCCTCGACGCCTTCCGCGTCACCGGCGGCCAGATCTCGGTGCAGGGCGCCGGGCTGAACGCCGGCAACGTCGACCAGGTAGACCTGATCGCCCGCAGCGTCACCGCCAACGCGGCCATCTATGCCAACAACCTCAACGTCATCGCCGGCGCCAGCCAGGTGGACCGCGCCACGCTGGCCGCCACGCCCATTGCCGGGACCGGTCCCGCGCCGGGCATCGGCATCGATGTGAGCCAGCTAGGCGGCATGTACGCCAACAAGATCCTGCTGGTCGGCACCGAGGCTGGCGTGGGCGTCAGCAACCGCGGCGTGCTGGCCGCGCAGGCCGGCGACCTGACGCTCAGCGCGCAAGGCCGGCTGGAACTCGCCGGCAAGACCAGCGCCACCGGCAACCTCGCCATCGCCGCGCGCGGTGGCGTGGAGAACAGCGGCACCACCTACGGCGCACAGGCGGTTTCGCTCGATACCGCGGGCGTGCTGAGCAACAGCGGCACGCTGGCGGCGCAGCAGGGCTTGCGCGTCAATGCGGGCAGCGTGGTCTCCAGCGGCACGTTGGGCGCGGGCGTCAATGGCGACGGCGCGATCGGCCAGCAGGCGGACCTGAGCGTGGTGGCGGCCGGCACGCTGTCGGCCAGCGGCAAGCACCTTGCGGGCGGCAATGCCAGCCTGCAGGGCACGGCGCTGCAGCTCGCCGGCAGCCAGAACGCGGCGCTGGGCAACCTCAGCCTGGCCGCCAGCGCGGGCGACATCAACCTGAGCGGCGCCAGCAGCCAGGCGGGCGGGGCGCTCAGTGCCAATGCCAGCGGGGCGCTCGTCAACGACCGGGGACAGTTGACCAGCCAGGGCACCACCATCACGGCCAGCAGCGTCTCCAACCAGGGCGGACGGATACTGGCGCAGGGCGCAGCCACGCTGCAGTCGGCCGGCGCCGTCAACAATCAGCAAGGTGAGTTGCAATCGGGCGGCGCGCTCGCCGTCAACGCCGGCTCGTTGGACAACAGCGCGGGCCGCCTGGCCTCGCTCAATGCAGACGGCCTGTCTGTCACCACCACGGGCATGCTGGCCAATGCCACCGGCACCACGGCCAGCGGCGCCAAGGGCGGCGTGATCGGCGGCAACGGCACTGTGCGGCTGAAGGCCGGCGCGCTGGCCAATGCCGGCGAGATCAATGCGCAGGCCAACGCCAGCCTGGACGCCGGGTCGCTGGACAACAACCGGGGCAGTGTGGCGGCGGGCGATGCGCTCACGGCCACCGTGGCGGGCGCGGCCAGCAATCGCCAGGGCACGATGTCGGGCGCCACGCTCAATCTGACGGCGGGCTCGCTCGACAACACCACGGGCCGCATCGAAGGCGATCTGGTTGGCATCCGCACGGCGGGCGGCCTGGCCAACCGCGGCGGCGCCATCAACCAGTTCGGCAAGGCCGACACCAGCATCAGTGCGGGTGGCGTCCTGGACAACACCTCGGGCACGCTGGCCACCAACGGCAAGAACCTGGCGGTGGACGCGCAGTCGCTGTCCAACGACAGTGGCCGCGTCGCGCACGCGGGCGACGGCACGCTGGCCGTGACCAGCCGTGGCGCGCTGGGCAATGCCGCGGGCACCATCCAGACCAACGGCGCGCTGGACCTGCGGGCCGCCGGCGCGGTGACTAACACGGCCGGCCGGATCGARGCCGCCGGCACGCACGGCGCACTGTCGCTTGCCGCCGCGAGCGTAGACAACACCGCCGGGCGCATCGTCAATGCGGGCGACGGCTTGACCCGGGTCCAGGCGCAGCAAGCCTTGGTCAACGCCAATGCGGGCCGGATCGGCGGCAACGGCAGGGTGGAGCTGGCAGCCGGCACGCTGGCCAATCATGCACAGATCACCGCCAAGGGCGATGCCAGCCTGGATGCACAGTCGCTGGACAACGGCCAGGGCAGCATCACGGCGGGCGAAGCGCTCACGGCCACTGTGTCGGGCGCGGCCAGCAATCGCCAGGGCATCCTGTCCGGTGGCATCGTCGACCTGTCGGCGGCGTCGCTGGACAACGCCGCCGGCCGCATCGACGGCGACCAGGCCGGCATCCGCACCACGGGCAATTTGTCCAACAACGGCGGCGCCATCAACCAGTTCGGCAAGGCCAATACGGTCATCAACGCGGGTGGCGCCTTCGACAACACCGCGGGCACGCTGGCTACCAACGGCAAGAACCTGACGGTGGACGCGCAGTCGCTGGCCAATGACGGCGGGCGCATCGCGCACGCCGGAGACGGCGCCCTGGCGCTGACGAGCCGGGGCGCGCTGGGCAATACAGCCGGCGCCATCCAGAGCAACGGCACACTCGCCGTCCAGGCGGCCTCGCTGGACAACACCCGGGGCAACCTGTCCGCGCAAGGCGCCGCCAGTGTTACTACCACGGGCGCAGACCTGGTCAACCGCCAGGGCACGCTCTACGGGCAGTCCGGCCTGTCGCTCACCAGCCAGGGCCAGGTGGACAACACCGGCGGCACGGCGCAGACCAGCGGTGATTTGTCGGTCGCTGCCGGTGGCACGCTGAGCAACGCCGGCGGCACGCTCACCGCCAACGGTGCGCACGGCAAGGCCACCGTCTCCGCATCCGGCATCGACAACCACGGCGGGCGCCTTGCCAACGCGGGCGACGGCGCCACCACCATCACCGCCGCCGGCGTGCTGGACAACACCAGCGGCACACTCGGCGGCAACGGCGACGTGACCCTCGCCGCCACCGATCTCGTCAACGCAACCGGCGCGCAGATTGCCGCGGCCGGCGCGCTCACGCTGGGCGTGACCCGCAGTGTGGACAATCGCGGCGGCAGGATCTACGGCGCCAAGGGCCTGACCCTCAACCAGGCCAGTGCCAAGCTCGCCAATGAAGGCGGCAACGTGCTTGGCGGCACCAACGTGCAGCTCACCCTGGCGTCCATGACAAACCAGGGCGGCGCGGTACGCGCCAACCAGGACGTGGGCGTATCCAGCCTCGGCGGCACCGTCAGCGGCAGCGGCGAGATGACGGCGGGGCGCAACCTCTCGCTCAACGTAGCGGGCGACTATCTCAACGACGCCGCCAACAAGCTGCGCGCCGACGGCGACCTGCAACTCCGTGCCAGCGGCGCGGTAACCAACACCGGCACGCTGGCGGCCGGCGGCAGCCTGGCCGTGCGCGGCGCCAATGTGAACAACGCCGCCGGCGCCGGCATCAATTCGCAGGCCACCACCGTCCAGGCCGACGGCACCATCACCAACGCCGGACGCATCGAAGGCAATGCCGTCAACACCATCAGCGGCGCACTGGCCAACACCGGCGCCGTGATCGGCAACACCGTGCAGGTGCGGGCAGCGGACGTGAGCAACACCGGCCCGGCCGCCGTCATCGCCGCCGCGCAGGACCTCAAGATCCATGCGTCAAACTCCGTCTCCAACCTGGACGGCGCGCTGATCTACAGCGCCGGCAACCTGCAGATCGCCCGCGACGGCACGCGCGACCCGGGCACCGGCATGCTGGCCAACCAGGTCGGCGTGCTCAACAACCGCTCGGCAACGATTGAGGCAGACGGCGATATCGACATCGCCGCGCGCACGGTCAACAACACGCGTACCAGCATCGTCACGGAGGCGGGCACGCCGCAGACCACGACGACGCAGACGCTCTCGCTCTGGCTCGCCGGGCTGGGTGACGGAGAAACCAACGGTCACATGAGTGCCACGTTCCCCGGATGGACCTGGCGCGCTACGGCGGCAAGCATCAGCGGGGACATGGTCAACGCGCTGCGCGCCCCGGTCACCCTGGAAGTGCCAAAGACCAACGTGGTCAATCTCAATACCACGGCCAAGACGCTTTCCTTTACGGAGCCGCCCTTCGAGACCTACGGCGGCTACAGCGGCCCGATCTGCAACGACAACGGCTGCACCGGCGGAGACGGTCCGGGCGGGCGCCCGTTTGCCACCAACCCCACCCAGTACTACCAGGACATCCAGGACACCGGCACCACCTACAGGATCACCTTCTGGCCCGACTGGGATCCCGCCAAGCACCTCCGCCCGGACCAGGTGCGCGTGCGCTACGACCTCGGCCCGGACGTTCACGACTACAGCGAGACCTCCCGCACCACCGTCACCACCGTTGCCACCGACCGTCTGGTCAGCGCCACCGCGGCAGCCCGGGTCCAGGCCCAGGGCTCGATCCGCATCAACAGCGACGGTGGCAGCATCCTGAACCAGTCGTCCATCATGGCCGCCGGCGGCAATCTGTCCCGGCGCGCCGCCGGCGGCGGGGTACAGGACGTTGGCACGGTGCTCCAGCAGACGGTCAGCACCACCGACACCTCCACCTTCTACTGGCACCAGAAATCAGGCGGCAACAGCGATACGCAAACGGTGCCGTATCCGACCACGCCCCAGGCGCCCACCACGGTCGCCGCGCTGCCGGCCCTTGCCACCGCCAACCAGGCGGTGCAGACCACCGCGCAGGACATCACCGTCGGCTCCGTCAACCGCGTCGGCCAGACCGTCACTGCCAGCGGCGTGGCCGGCGGCAGCGCCTCCGGCACGCAGCTTGGCAGTGTCGCGGGCACGGCCGGCGCCGCGCCAACCCTCGGCGCCGGCCCCGTCGCCGCCGCCACCGGCACCACCAGCCGCCCGCAGACGCTCGGCACCGCCGCCGGCGGCATTCCCAACCTGACGCTGCCCGTCAACGGCCTGTTCACGCTGCGCCCGGCCCCGGCCACGCCCTACCTGATCGAGACCGACTCACGCTTCACCCAGTACAAGGCCTTCCTCTCCAGCGACTACATGCTGGGCGCGCTCGGCCTGGACCCGCAGCAGGTGCAAAAGCGCCTCGGCGACGGCTTCTATGAAGAAAAGCTCGTCCGCGACCAGGTCACGGCACTAACCGGCCGCACCTTCCTGGCCGGCTACACCGACCAGTTGAAGGAATACCAAGCCCTGATGAACAGCGGCGTGACCTACGCCAAATCCTTCGGCCTGTCCCCCGGCGTAGGCCTGTCCGACGACCAGATGCGCCAGCTCACCACCGACATGGTCTGGCTGGTAGCGCAAGACGTGACGCTGCCCGACGGCACGCATCAATCGGTGCTGGTGCCCAAGGTCTACCTGGCGCAGTCCAACGCCGTCGACCTCAACAGCACCGGTGCGCTTGTCACCGGCAACAGCGTGGCGCTCAACGCCACCGGCAACGTCAACAACAGCGGCCGCATCGTCGGCGACGTCGCCACACAGGTGCTTGGCAACAACATCGTCAACCGCGGCGCCATTGGCGACACCACCGGCACCACCGTGGTACAGGCGCTGCAGGACGTACGCAACCTGGGCGGGCGCATCGGCGGCCAGGACATCCTGGTGCAAGCCGGGCGCGATGTGGTCAACGAAACGCAGACCGTCACGGAAGTTCGCACGATCGGGCCCAACGGCTACAGCGCGGGCGCCACGGGCGTGGCCGCGGTTGCGGCCATTTCGGCAACCGGCAACGCCGTGGTGCTGGCCGGGCGCGACGTCTCCCTCAGTGGCGCCGTGCTCGAAGCCGGCAAGGGCGCACTGATCGGCGCCGGCCGCGACCTCACCATTGGCGCGCTCACCCTCGGCACCACGCAGGACGCCGTCTCGCGCGGCGGGCAAAGCTATTCCCACGACAAGACCAGCACGGTGGCCGGCAGCACGGTGCAGGCAGGCGGCAATGTGGTGGCGGTGGCCGGGCGCGACGCCGCGCTGGCGGGGTCCAAGGTGGGGGCGGGCGGCGATGTCTCCCTGATCGCCGGGCGGGATCTCACCGTCACGGCGCTCAAGGACACCACCGCCCACAGCGAAGGCTCGCTGGGCGGCAAGGGCGCGTCCTACACGCAGTCCGCCTATGACGAAACCGTGCGCGGCAGCACCGTCCAAGGCGGCACCAGCGCCACCCTGGCAGCCGGGCAAACAACGCTGGCAGCCGGCCTGCTGGAAGCCAACGGCATCACCGCCGCGCCGGTCACAGGCACGGGCAGCGTCACGCTGACCGGCTCGGAAGTCAGCGCCGGCAAGCCCGGCGTGAGCGGCGTGAGCGGCATGAGCGGCATGAGCGGCATGAGCGGCTCCGGCGTCAGCATCGTCGCCACCCAGGACATCACCATCGGCGAAGCCCGGGAAGTGCACGACGCCAGCTACGACGGCCGCAGCAGAAGCAGCGGCCTGCTCTCACGCAGCTCCAGCCACGACCAGACCAGCAGCCATGCCGACCTTGGCGTCGGCAGCCTGGTCAGCGGCGACACCGTGCGCGTGACTGCCGGCAACGATCTCACCGTGCGCCAGAGCGGCATCGCCGCCACCGACGGCGTGTCACTGGCCGCCACCAAAGGCAACGTGCTGATCACCGCCGGCCAGAACACCCGGGAAGAAAGCTACGCGCACGAGCAGAAATCCTCCGGCCTCTCCGCCTTTGCCGGCAAGGGCGGCATCGGCGTCTCGGCAGGCAGCAACCAGGCCAACAGCGCCGGGCACGCACTTGCCGTCACCCAGAGCGATGCGCGCAGCACCGTGGGCGCCACCAACGGCAATGTCACCATCAGCGCCGGGCGCGACGCCACCATCCTCGGCAGCGACCTGATCGCCGGGCGCAAGGAAGGCAACACCACCGCCGGCCATATCGACATCCAGGCGCAGAACATCGCCGTGCTGGCCGGCGTGGACCACATCAGCCAGGAAAGCAGCCAGAGCAGCCGCTCCAGCGGCCTGTCCATGGCGCTCACCGGCACGCCGCTCGACACGGCGCGCAACCTCCAGGACATCCAGCGCAACCCCAGCGCCGTCACCCGCGCCAAGCAAACGCTCAATGAACTCGGCGCCGCCGCCTTCACCGCGCCGCAGGTTGGCATCACCTTTGGCAGCAACCGCAGCAGCAGCCAGGTGGAGACCGAATCGATCTCCCAGAAGGGCAGCCAGCTCACCGCCGCCGGCGATATCCGCCTGCGCGCCACCGGCAACGGCGACAAGGACGCCAACGGCAAAGCCACCGACGGCAATATCCTGATCGCCGGCAGCACCGTCAGCGCCGGCGCCGCCGCCATCCTCGACGCCCAGCGCGACGTCCTGCTGCAAGCCTCCACCGACAGCTACCGCGAAGCCACCAGCTCCAGCAGCAGCGGCTGGAGCCTGAGCACCGCCGCGCCATCGCTTGGCGACATCGGCCGCTTTGTCGGCGGCGGACCCAACAACGGCGGCGTCACCATGCTGCCGTATGGCAACCAGAAAGCCAGCGCCAGCGGCGATGCCAGCGCCACCCGGCAAAACGCCACGGTGGTCACCGGCAACACCGTCGCCGTCAAGGCCCGCAGCGGCGACATCACCATCGCCGGCAGCGGCCTGTCCGCCGAAGGCGACCTCACGCTAGCCGCGCTGCAAGGCAAGGTCGACATCCTCTCCGGCCAGGACAGCAAGACCAAGCGCACCGACAGCAGCAGCCGCCAGATTGGCGACCTGGGCGGCACCGGCTACACCGGCACCGTCGGCATCCGCACCGAATCCCACCACCTGGACACGGCGCAGACCACCGAGAACACCATCCGCAGCCAGGTGGTCAGCCAGAGCGGCAACGTCACCATCAGCGCCAAGGACGACCTCACCGCACGCGGCGCCGACATCGCCGCCGGGAAAGACGTCACGCTGATCGGCAAGAACGTGGTGCTTGACCCCGGCAAGGACACCGCAAACAGCCACCAGGTCGACAAAACCAGCCAGTACGGCGTCACGCTCGCCCTGTCCGGCTACGCGGTGACCGCCGCGCAAACCATCGAGAACGCCGCCCGCGGCATGGAAGACAGCAAGAACGACCGTCTGCGCGGGCTCTACGCGGCGCAGGCCGCGCTCGCGGTCGCCAACGGCGTCAGCACTGTCCGGGACCTCGCCAGCGGCGGCACCGGCGGCACCGCGCTGATCAAAGCCACCGTCAGCATCGGCGGCGGCAGCTCCGAGTCCGAATCCCGCAGCCAGGCCAGCGCCAACCAAGGCACCACCGTCAAGGCCGGCAACGCCGTCACCATCGTCGCCGCCGGCTCCGGCGGCGAGGACGCCAACGGCTACGCCGCCGACGGCGACATCACCGGGCGCGGCGTACAGATCGACGGCAAAACCGTCACCCTCAGCGCCGCCCGCGACGTCAACCTGGAAAGCACGCAAGACACCGCCAGCCAAAGCAGCAAGAGCGGCGGCAGCAACGCCAGCATCGGCGTGGGGCTGGCACTTGGCGGACAGCAAAACGGCTTCACGCTCGAACTCGCCGCCAGCCAGAACAAGGCCAAGGGCGACGGCGACTCCGTCACCAACCACAACAGCCATGTCAGCGCCAGCGACCAGCTCACCATCACCAGCGGGCGCGACACCAACCTCAAGGGCGCACAAGTTACCGGCGACACCGTGCGGGCAGACGTGGGGCGCAACCTCAATGTGGAAAGCCGGCAAGACACCGACAACTACCACAGCCGCGAATCGTCATCCGGCTTCCAGGCCAGCCTGTGCGTGCCCCCGATCTGCTACGGCACCACGGTCAGCGGCAGCGTCAGTGTATCGAGMGGCAACACCGACAGCACCTACAACTCGGTCAGGGAGCAAAGCGGCATCTACGCGGGCAATGGCGGGTTCCAGGTCAACGTCAAGGAGAACACGGACCTGAAGGGCGCGGTGCTGGCCAGCACGGCAGACGCTGGCAAGAACAGCCTCACCACCGGCACGCTGACCACTAGCGATATTGAGAACAAGGCGGAGTACAGCAGTAGTTCTTCCACCATTGCCGGCAGCTTCGCCGTCGGCAAGAGCATGCCCGACGTCAAAGACGGCGACACCCTGATCAAAGCGCACACCGAGTGGGGCAACGGGAACTTGCTGCAGAACGGCGTCAACTCCCTGGCAGCCACGGCAGCAGGCAATGCGCAAAAGCCGATCGAAGGCAATGCCGCCGGCACTACCAGGAGCGCTATTGCCAATGGCACGGTGACCATTACCAATGCCGAGGCGCAGAAGGAGAAGACTGGCAAGACGGTGGAAGAAGTGCTTGCCAGCTTGAATCGGGATACGGATGGCGCTAACCAGGCTCTCGATAAGATTTTTGATGCGAAGAACGTAAAGGAGCTGCAGGAGGAGAACAAGGTCCGGGCCGAACTGGTGCAGCAGTTGGCGCCGATGGTTTATGACAAGATCGGTGACATGCTGGTGGGCTCCTCGCCCGGCACCAAGGCCGCTGTTCACGCTCTGGTGGGCGGTCTGCTTGCCCAGGCGGCGGGTGGCAGCTTCGCTGCGGGCGCAGCAGGTGGAGCGGCGGCCTCGCTGGCAATGGAGGCTTTTGGTAAGGCGCTCCTCGATCAGCCGGGCCTGAGTGAGAACGATCGTAAGGCGTTGGTGCAGTTGGCTGGGCTGGTTGTTGGTGGGGTGGCGGGTGGCGCGGCAGGCGGGTCGGTTGCTGATGTCGCTGCGGGTGCGAATATTGGGAAGGTGGCGACGGAGAATAACTACCTGAACCATGAGCAGAAGGATGCCCTGGCTAAGGAGCTCCTGAAATGCCAAGGCGAAGCCACTTGCGTTACCCGAACCGTTAGCAAGTACCAGAACGTCGACCAGCAACAGCATGCCGACGCGCAAAGTTGTAGTGACCCGACGCTCTGCAAAGACGTCAGCCTGGAGGCGCGGCGTGGTGGTGGTTTTGACCGGAATGACGCAGCCTTCTTGTGCGGTGGCGTGTCGTCTTGCGAGAGTTATCTGACAAACCTAGGTTCGCAGAACAAAACGGATGAGTTCTCAGCGTTGAGACGTGCAGAGCAAGTACAGATTGCTCTAGAGAACGCCGTTACTAAGGGTACTCTTGTCGACGCACTAGACACTACGATGGTGTCCGGTGCCTCCTTCGGTACCGGAGGAGGTGCGATTGCCGGTGCGACCGCGGGCCGTAAGCCGGCTAATTCTGGTGGCACGTCAGCCGGCGGCGGGCAGCAAGGCCGCATGAGCGGCGTCGCAGATCTTTTTGACAAGACCAGCCCCGTGAACGAGATTTCGCTGAATGGCAAAAGATACACTGCAACTGCGGATAGCAACAAGGCTGGTACTACGAAGGTGTTTGACACTAGCCGTTTGCCGAATACGCAGCTTGAGTCCCAAGCGCGCGCATTCGTTGATGACCTGACTGGCGGGGTGCCATTGAGCCCGAAGGGTAACCCGCCTCAGGTTTGGACGACGACGCTGGCTGACGGCACGACGATCAACTTAAGATCTGTTTCAAGCTCAACGGTGGGTACAAGTGGAAATCAGGCTAGGTGGACTGTGGACGTCATCAATAATCCATCGATCCAGGCGGTTGTTCCTCGGCCACGTATCGAAATCAAATTCAAGTAGGAGGATTCATGCTGTCGGATGCGCAGTACGACTTTATTGCTGATGGATGCGAGGACATGGAGCTCGATGCCATATGGGACTATTTCTCGAAGCCATTTGGTAGCCCATTCTTGCCCCTTGATCTCCGCACATTTGAGGATCGACGGGACGCATTTCTGTGGGTATTGGAGCGCCTATTGAGGGAAGGGCGCATTGTCTTGATAAGGTTGGGGACTCAATCTTCAATCGGCGGGGACATAAGCGATCAAGTCCGGAGATTCCTTGAGGCATTTCCTAAGACCGATGGCGAGATGGATGGGGGTCTTTGGTTCTTTTCCCCTAGCTGTCCAGGTGGGGCCGCTTGGCAAAGAAGATCATAGGTGCAGTAGATGAGCCTATGTCGAGATAACGTACATCCCGGAGTCCGGTCCGTTGTCAAGATTACTTCTCAGGGAACAACGTACGCTCCGAGGTTGCCGAAATGACAGCTATGATTAATGGGTATCCGACGGAAAGTGAGTTGCGCGAAAGGATAGAACGTCAACTTGGATGGCGTGGAGCAACTGAGATAGTTACGCTGATCTGGCATGGTTATCTATCTGGTTTATTGGAATGGGGGCTGATTGAAGTAGACGTATTCGATCGGCTTTGCGCAATGCTTCCAAAAGTTGGTTGTAAGGAACTCGTGGAGTTATCGATGGACGATCCGATTACGCCAGAACTTGAGCGCGAAATAGAAGAGTCGATGCGCAAGAGTCAATAGCCAAAATCGGCAGTTACATCCAGATAATCAGAGATGGATCAAGGTCAACGCCAATCAGGCTATCGGCAAGATATTCGATGTGCAGAAAGTGAAGGGCGAGCAGGGGCGGAAGTAATGGGATCCGGAGATATAAAGCAAGGGCGAGAGTTGCTTGATTTTATTGAAAAACTCGGTCAACTCGCTTGGCAAAAAACAGAATCTAGATATCCAGAAATTCAATTTAGAGGTCAGCAACCGAAGATGGAAGATAGGTCGGCGATGCCGCCTTATACTAGCTTTCGATTTGAGAATGAAGATCCGGAAGTAATTCATAGACTTAGATTCGCGGTAGAAACATACAGCGGAGAGATTGAGTGGGTCATGGAAGGACACTCGCGAGAAATGTTTCCGGGAACAACAAACTGGGTTATCTATCCAAAGAGAACATCTGAATCTCGGAAAATCGCTCTCGATGCTGGCATGGTGGTTGGTCAATATATGGCGCTGAACTATCCGGAGTTTGGACCGATAGCCTACGCCGATCTTTTGGGGTTGGTTTCGCATGTTCGATCGGTATTTTCAAGTAAGCAACTGTAAGGTAATTCCCTCGTTATATCGTTTGACGGATTCGGAGGCGAGTGCCCGTTCAGTCTATTCATTTTGGACGTCCTAATTCAAGGGAGGATTGGAGTCCACAAAGGGCCGCCGATCAAGAAGGGAGCAGTGATGGAAGATCGTGTTTCTTATAGCGTGATGAGAGCGCAGATTTTTTCTCTTTATTACAGCTATTGCAGGTCCAAGTTTCATCAAAAAACCCGTGGGTAGAGGGCGAGAGCGAGGTAGGGTATGCTTATGATGAATTAGATAATTCTTTTGATCTTCCAATAGAAAGACTGATGCTTGAGGTGTTAACTCTTGTTCTTGATGCCGGGCGCGGATCGGAACGAGCAAAAGCATATCATCGTATGGCTATTGCAGACATATTTTCGAATAATGATTTGTCTGAATTGCTTGAAAATATTCCGCCGGGTGAGGCGGAGGAGCTCAATAGTGACATTAAGATTCTGGGAATTTTTTGAAATGTACGTCGGTTCTGGTCTGGTGGTGTTCATTATTCTGCAGTAATCGGGCGTTGTCGCATAATCGGATGAACTCGGGGGAATGCTCGGGTCCCTCTCTTGGCAGATATGGGAGGGTGGGTATGGCCCAGCCGATCCTGCAGCCTGGAAAAACTGGCTGCAAGCGGTACGGAAGGCCAAAGGTATCAGCGAGAGTGCCTCGCGCTCCGAATGATGAGGTGGAGAAATTTCCGACTACGCCGAGCGATGCTCAATCGTCTGATTGGAGTGTGTTGGCAGATCGGCGACATGGGTTGCGCCGAAATATGCGGGCGGTGGAGGCCTACAGGCTTCAGGGACTTCGCAGTTCGATAATTTTATTAAAAATGGTGTATTTCGATGAGTATTACCATTTTAGAATTTGCAGAATCCTTCGTGGCTGGAAGGCTGTCTGCTGAAGTTTTTGCGGAGGCCTATATGGAACTGTGGAAAATAGAGCGCGATGGCGATGTTCTTCGGCGAGACCCAGGGCCTCTAAATGAACGTCTCTCAAGCATTTTTTGTGCTGCGGACTTATATAACTCAGATGATTCAAGGGAGGAGTATGAATTTGACGATGAGATGCTTAGGTCCGAAGTCGCCAGGCTGATAAAAAAGTAACGATGGATTAACTGCTGGAAAAGGTAGTGGTTTTCGATGCCACGCCCTATGCCCTCTCCCGGGCGGGCGTAAAAATACTAGGGTGGCGCACAGCAATTCATCGGGAATTCGTTGATGTACACATTCCTACTAATCGTCGATTCCTCGATTCTCCCTGATTGTGTCGGCGACTTTATCAAGAATATTGGTCGGATGCGACGAGAATCTAGTGAGCGATATGTCGTCGAGGAGCCGGGTGGTGTGCGGGATGGTTGGATCGCTATTCAAGCTGTTGATATCGGGATAGGCTGCTATAACAAAGAGGAAATGGACCGGTTGAAGGAGCGAGTTTCAGATCCTTGCTTTATTTTGGTTGAGGGGCGTGACGGTGGAATGGAATTTTCTACTAAATTCGTTCTGGATCTAAGTGATCCTGAAACTGTGCTGTTGGATAATGACCATGGGGTCATCGAGGATGCAAAGACGATTAAAGAAAGGATTTTATCCGGTTTGGAATGGCTGAATGCATCGAGCTGATGTAATTTAAGCAATTTATCGGCGGGTGCGCGCTGCGATCGAAACGGGACATTCTCGGATCTAGACGATGGCTTAGGAAATAATGCTAATTTTTACTGCGAATCGCTACTGTGAGGCCAGATTGAACGGCCGCACGGCCCCGGAGTAAAATTATCCGAAGAGTAATGGTTGCGGCGTAACCAATGATTGGTGGAGAGGCAAAGATCCTGCCGATTTTACCAAGCCAGAAAGTGAACGTTGAGAATGGTCATCTTAAGGAGCATTCGGTGATGGTTAGCGCAGCTAACTTGCAAGACCGCATTTATGAATACGGGGCAAGAGCTGCCATTCCTCGGGAGCTCCTGAGTCTGCCGACAGTTCCAGTCGGCGATGGTAGCCCTCATATCGAGATCCTCGGCGAGGAGTATTACTTCGTGATCTCGGAGAGAGGGTACGAGTTCACGAGGAAAAACTCTCGAAACTTGGGCGATATCCTCTTCTGGTTTTTTGAGGGTGTTTGTTCGAACGTTGCGTTTAGGTACGAGTTGCAAAATCGGGTCCCAGGCCGGGACCCTAGACGAATCGCTTTTGCCAAGAAACAGGAATTACTGCATGCGATCGATGAAAATTGGGAAAGGAGAGAGGCTGTGGAAGTGGCCAGGATTTTAGCGGGACACCCGTTCGTCGATGCCTACTAACTAGTCAGGAAAAATACTCGGCCAAGGAGCTACAGGGTATTTTATCCAGTGATTAAGTTGGAATTTTTCCGAAGCCTGGGTTGAGGCGCGTGAGTGCAGTTATTTGGTCGTTATGGATAATACGGATCCCGATAGGTCGTTTGAATCCCGCTTGATGCAGGAGTTTCTACGTACTTAGCCAATTGGGGCCAGAAATTGAGCAAGAGGGCGACGTGACTGCGGAGGATTAATATTTACCATGTTCGAAGATGAGCGCCGGCAGGAAATCGCAGATCTTACAGAAGGGATGGCGCTCGATGCCGTATGGCTATGCGTGCGGCAGGATTATGGGGATTTCAACGTGGCAAGAGAGGCATTCTTGTGGCTATTGGAGAAGTTTCTAGAAAACGGAATAGTTAAGCTGGGAAAGAAGGATCGGATTTTGGAGGGCGATTCAAATAAAATAGTGAGGAGGTTTCGCGAGTCTTTTCCAACGAGTGAGGCGGAATTGGAAAAGAATACCGGGCTTGCGATATGGTTTTTCTCAGACGACTGCCCAGGAGGAGCCGTCTGGATAGATGACGTAGGCAACGAAATATGGACCTAGATGAGGTATGTAGCATTCTTCGCGGGTAATTTCGATTTTCCGGTGCGCGGATCTTTGAGTATGCCGATCGTTATCAGACGCCAGAATATAGATTTGTATTAAATTTAATTTTTTTAAAAATAAAATCATGAAGAATCTGTTCTTAATCGGTTTTTGCCTTTCCACCACCACCGCTTTCGCAGCCAGCCCAGTCCTCCTGGAAACCCCAGTCACCTACGCTCCGGGCGCCAGCGTAGTCGACCAGGTCAAGTCCGAATGCCAGATCGAGAACATGCTGACGACCCGCGTCGGCGATGTACTGCGCAAGCGGAACAAGAGCGGCGACGGCACGGTCGCGTCCACGGGCGATGCCAACGGGGCGCAGGTGCTCCGGCTGCAAATCACCCACATCCTTGGTGTTGGCGGCGGTGCCTGGACTGGCCCTAAAGCTATCACTGTGACTGCCGATCTACTTGAAGGCGGCAAGGTGATCCGCAATACCAAGATCAACCGGTGGTCGGTGGGTGGGATGTGGGGCGGCTTCAAGGGGACGTGCTCCATCCTTGACCGTACCGCCGTTGCCATCGGGAAGGATCTGGGGCGTTGGGTTGCCGATCCGTCCTATGTGATCAAGGAGGAGGCGCCGCCTAAGGAGGCTGCCGAGGTGGCGGCGGAAGCCGCGCCGGCTTCTGCGGTTGCTCCGGCCAGCGTGGAGTAGCGCTCTGCGTTTGTTTTCTCGTCGGGCTGGGGGCGCGGGCTTTGTGCGTAACGCAGAACGCGCGACACCTTGGCCGGACGTCGTATCCGGGAGTGCATTTCCCGGGGTTGTCAGCAAGCAAATATAAAGAAATAAAGAAGTCACCATATGGGTCAATTCTCTCGTCTCGCCATGCTCGCACTGCCAGCCCTGATGGTCGGCTGCACATCGGTTTCCACGCTCGCGCCGCCACTCGGCCCCGACGATCCGTCTGCCGAGCTTTACGGAACCGGCGGCTTCAGCATGACCATTCCGCAAGTGAACCAGAAGGGCTGCTACCAGGGTGATGCCATCCTGAACACGCGGTCCGCAGCGCCGAGCATCCGCGTGCGTGCCGCGCGTCCCCTGGTGATTGCGATTGACGGTGCATCGGGCATTCATCGCTGCCGCGATATGGTCCGGTTCAAGCCGGAGGCGGGTCACAAGTACGTCGCGCATGGCAGGCCGGGGCCGGATGAGGAGTCGGCGAAGGTTTCCATCTGGAAGCAGGCGGTGAGCGCGAATAAGCCTTACTGCCATATCGCGGTGTTCGATGAGACGGACGAGACGGATGTCAAGCCTGTGCAGATCAAGCGGGTCGAGCCGCGCCAGCGGGGTTTTACCTGCATCGGCTTCGATTAATGGCGTGAGCGGTTAGCCGCGCGCGGGTGCCAAACATGCCGTGACGCTGGGTCACGCAAATACAAGCTTTCATGCAGATCAGAAGAAGAATGATTGCCGCCATGCTCTCGGTGGCAGGTGGTGCGGGTTACACCAGTACGTCATTGCGTGCCCAGGTCCCTCCCGCCAATCCGGGTCAGGCCGCCATCCTCTCCGGCGCCGAACAGGAACAGCGCGTGCGCCAGCAGCAGGAAGCCCGCGAACGCGCCCAGGCGGTCCAGGCGCCGGGCGTGCGGGCAGCGCAGCCGTCGGCGGAGGGGTTTCCCGCGTTGCCGGTTGAGCAGCCGTGCTTTCGCATCGAGCGCTTTGTGCTTGAGGTACCGGCGGAACTGCCGCCCGCGCTGCATGCGCGCGGCGCGTCTGCCTTGCCGCAGGATCCGTTTGCCTTTGCCCGTGCGTGGCTGGATCATTACCAGGGGGCTTGCATCGGCAAGCAGGGCGTGGACATGCTGACCAAGGGCGTGTCGCACGTCATCCTTGGCCAGGGCTATGTGACCACGCGCGTGTTGCTGCCCGAGCAGGACCTGAGCACCGGCACGCTGCGCATGGCGTTGATCCCCGGCGTGATCGGGCAATTGCGCTTTGCCGAGCCGGATCTCCGGGGCACGTGGAAGAGCGCGTTTCCCGCGCGCCCGGGCGATCTGCTGAACCTGAGGGACCTGGAGCAAGGCCTGGAGCAGATGAAGCGCGTGACCAGCCAGGATGTGGACATGCAGGTTGTGCCCACCAGCGTGCCGGGCCAGAGCGACGTGGTGATCGCGGTCAAGCGGACCAAGCCGTGGACGGTGGTGGCGTCGATGGACAATTCGGGCACGCGCTCCACCGGCAAGCTGCAGGGCAACCTGAGCGTGGGCATTGACAACCCGCTGGGCCTGAACGACCTGTTCAACGTGGGCTACAGCCAGGATCTGGCCTTTGGCGACCGGCGCCACGGCACGCATGGCTGGAACGGTTTCTATTCGGTACCGTGGGGTTACTGGACGGGCACGGTGTCGGCGTATTCCAGCACCTATTACCAGCAGATTGCCGGCGTCAACCAGACCTTTGTCTCCAGCGGCAATTCGCAGACGGTGGATTTCAAGCTGCAGCGGGTGCTTAGCCGCAGCCAGAACGATGTGCTCGGCCTGCAGTTCCGGCTGTCCAAGCGCTTTGGCAAGAGCTTTATCGAGGATACGGAGATCGAGCAGCAGCGGCGCAACAACACGGTGGTGGAGGTGGGCATCACCGATCGCCACTACTTCGGCGCGGCCCAGTTCGACGGCAGCCTGGCCTACCGCCAGGGCGTGGCCGGCCTTGGCGCGCAGCCCGATACGCTGGCCCAGCTGGGTGGCCCCACCTGGCGTTACCGCATGGCCGTGCTGGATGCGAACCTGTCGGTGCCGTTCAAGCTGGCGGAGCAATCGCTGCGCTATGTCACTACCGTGCGCGGGCAGTTCACCAATGACCGGCTGTTCTATATCGACGCGCTGACCATCGGCAGCCGGTACACGGTGCGCGGCTTTGATGGCGAGAGCCTGCTGGCGGGGGAGCGCGGTTTCTACTGGCGCAATGAGCTACAGGCGCAGCTGGGCGGGAGCGGGCAGGCGCTGTATGCGGGGCTGGACTATGGACGTGTGTTTGGGCCGTCGACCGAGGGGCTGGTGGGTACGCAGCTGGCGGGTGCGGTGATTGGGCTGAGAGGCGGGCTGGGGTCGAAGCTGGGGGCGGTGTCGTATGACTTGTTTTTGGGTATGCCGGTTTATAAGCCGGCGGCGTTTCATACGGCGGGGGTGACGGCGGGGTTGCAGCTTGTTTATCAGTACTAAAAATGACGCGGGCGACTTCTTCTCCCTCCGACAATCACCGCCCGTTCGATGCCACCTCGCGCCTATTGAGGGCGGCGTGAGAGCTGCGGCGCAGTTCAAGCCCCCGTAGCGGCCGTTGTCTTGAACACCGTCCTTACCTCGTAACAACAGACAAGAAGAATCCAGAGTGGAAACGATCTATCCAGTGGGTCCAACAGCAGTGCCGGCCGGCTTCACGCGTCCCGGCGCATCCTACAGACGTAGGGCTTGGTTTGCGGTCGCCGGGCTGCTGACGTTCCTCGCGCTGTATCTTGCGCTGACAGCCTGGTTTGCGATGACGGGAGTCACCCGCCTGCTCGCGATGGGCACGCGCTCAAGTCCGCTTGAGTTAATTGTCTGCGCATGCAGTCTGTTTCTAGCGGTTTTTCTGGTCAAGGCGCTCTTCTTCATCAAGAAGGGAGAGTACGCGGGCGGTATTGAACTCAAGCGGGCGGAGCAGCCCCGCCTGTTTGCCTTTCTGGACCGGGTTGCGGACGAGGCCGGGGCGCCGCGTCCGCACAAGATCTACGTGAGCGGGCGGGTCAACGCTTCGGTGTTCTACGACCTTTCGCCGCTCAACCTGATCTTCCCCTCGCGCAAGAACCTTGAGATCGGCCTGGGCTTGGTCAATATGCTCAACCTAAGCGAGTTCAAGGCCGTTTGCGCTCACGAATTTGGACATTTCGCGCAGCGTTCCATGGCCCTCGGACGATGGGTATATTCCGCCCAGCAGATTGCGGCGCATATCGTCAGCAAGCGTGATGCCCTGGATCGCTTCCTGGGCCACCTCTCACGTATCGACTACCGGGTGGCCTGGATCGGCTGGGTGCTCAGCCTCATCATCTGGGCACTTCGCGCGGTGGTGGATAGCGCGTTCCGGCTGGTGATCATCGTGCAGCGAGCCCTGTCCCGCGAAATGGAAATGCAGGCCGACCGGGTCGCCGTGTCGCTGACCGGCAGTGACGCGCTGGTGCATGCGCTGCATCGGCTGCAGATTGCCGACGACGCGTGGGACCGGACCCTGCTTTTCCTGCGTGGCGAGACTGGGGCGCAGCGCCCCCCGCGTGATGCATTTGATGTGCAACATGCCATTGCCGCCCGGCTTGGTCGGATCTACAACGACCCCGACTATGGCCAGCGGCCGCAGGTACCTGCCGCGCAGGCGGCGGCATTTCGCGTCTTCAAGGGCGAAATGGCGCAACCGCCCCAGATGTGGGCGACCCATCCCATGAACCATGAGCGCGAAGAGAACGCCAAACGTACGTACTTGTGCGCGCCCGAGGATGAACGCAGCGCGTGGCTCGTCTTCGACGATGCTTCCGCACTGCGCGAAAGCATTACCCGGCAACTGGTTGGCGATACGGATTGCCCGCCTGCCGAGTCCGATGTCACCGTGCAGCGGCTCGACGAGCAGTTTGCGCGCGAACGGCTGAAGCCATGCTACCGCGGCATCTACCTCGCCTTCTCAGCGACGCGCCATACGACGCGCGCCAATGATCTGTATGAGTCAACGTCGTTTGCGGAGCCATTGACGCTGGAAGCACTCTATCCCGCGTCCATCGGCAGTGATCTCGAAGAGTGGCGCTCGCTGGAGCGAGAACTCGCCTTGCTGCGCTCGCTGCGCGATGGGGTCTATGTCGCGGCGGACGGTGTCATTCGTCATCGTGGTGGCGTTCTGAGACGCAATGACTTGCCTGCTGCAATTGCGGCGGTCGACGAAGAATGTAGGACTGTCCGCACCCGCCTGGAATCGACGCTGAAGCGGGTGCGCAGCTTCCATCTGACCGTCGCAAAACAACGCTCACCGGAATGGCATGCGTATCTGCGAGGCCTGGTGCATGTCCTCCATTATGCAAACCATGCTGAAGCGAATCTGCGGGATGCGCAGGCCGCGCTGGCGCTGGCATGGCAGCGCGCAACGGCGGCGGGCTCGATCAATGAGCGCGGCGTCAAGATTGTGCTTGCCGCCGCCGAAGACGTGCAGCGCGCGCTGCATCAGATCTTTCGTGAAGCACCGGACTTGCGGCCCGGGGAGCAGGTGCTCGCGGACCTGAACGGTGAGAGCTGGGCGGCGATGCTGGGTGAGTTGGGTCTCGGCGTACCGGTCCGGGAGAACATTAACGACTGGCTGCGCGTCGTGGGCGGTTGGGTCAACCATGCAGCCGCATGTCTGTCGGCGCTGGGTGGCGCGGCACTGGACGAACTTCTACGCACGGAAACCATGATTGCCGCGGCCGCGGCGGGGGAGCCATTGGCCGTGCCACCGCTATCGGTTCCGGCGCCGCCGCCCGCCTACGACACATTGGCGTTGGGGAACGAGCGTGCCTTGCGGGCGAACAAGCCCGACCTCTGGGAGCGCTTCCAGTCCGCAACCGGATTCCTTCCGGGATTGGCCCGTTCCTGTGTCGCCGTCGGCATCATCGGGACCGTGCTTGCCATCGGTTGGTCCATGGGGAAAGTCAGCGTTATTGTCTATAACGGCCTGGCACAATCGGTCGTCGCCACCGTGAATGATCAGCGCGTCGAACTGAAACCGGGTTCCCATGCCGAAGTTGAGGTTCACGGCGGCCTCGACGTGCAGGTGGTGACACAGACGCTTGACGGCGAGCCGATCGAGTCGTTCAGCGCCGCGGTTCGCCGGAAGGCTACCCACATGGTTTATACGGTCGCGAGCGCCGCGCCCTTGCGGGAATGGACGGCGACCTACGGCAGCGCCAACGCGGACGCTCCGCGCTTGCTGAGCCCTCAGCGCTGGCAGGCTGCGTCGGCTGACGTTGTCTTTGCCCGGCCGCCGGAGAGGATCAACGCCAGGGGCGGCGGGGTGCGCACGGTCGTGGACGCGGCCGACGATACGCCGCCCGATGTTCTTGCCAGTCAACTAGAGGACAAAGCTGGTGCGACAGCGATGATCCTGGCGCATGTCCGCTTCGATGCGCCGGATTCTTCCTACCTGGCCAACTGGCTGGCGCTGGCGAGTGAGGAGCCTGGCTTCGAGCAGGCGTTCGCCGAGCGGCGCGTGCGTTTCCCGGTCGACGTCATTGCGATGCGCACCGAGCAGGATCTGGCTAAGGGCGCGCCGCGTGCCGCGCTCTGCGCACGCTATCGCGCGCTGGCTGAGGCCACGCCAATACAGCCGGCGCTGGCGTACCTGGCGACCCGATGCATGCCCGATGGGCCGGAGAAGGAGGCCGCCTTCGAGACCGGGGCTCGCCGCTGGCCTGATTCCGCGTGGTATGCCAACGCCGTGGGATGGCAGGCAAGCGAACATGGGCGTTACCGCGAAGCGCTTGAGCGCTTTGACCTAGCCATGTCGAAAAATCCAGCGCTGCGCCAGATGATGGCGGGCGAGGCGCTGCGGTTGACTCGCCTTCTCGACCCGGCGGCCGCCAGGTCCAGGCAGGAAGCGGCGTCGGGAGCCTCGCCGATGCTACGGGACCTGCTGGCGTTTGAGCCCGGCCCCCTGACTGTGGAGGGCCCGATGCGACCGATCGCATTGCTGGCGAACGGTCGGCTCGACGAAGCCGTGGCCGCTGCGGACGGTACACCGGTGTATGGCCATGTGCTGCGCCTGGCTGCCGCCTCGCGCGGCGCGTCGCCGGAGCTGCGTGCCCGCGCGCGGACGTTGTCCGCCGACGATGGCATTGACGGGCAGACGGTATGGCTGGCCGTAGCCACGGGGGCCGACACGGGGATTCCAGCGGTCAGGCGGGTGCTGGATTCGATCGTCGCGCAGTACGACAAACCGGGCGTTGTCGCGCAGATGGAGCGTTTCTTCGCGCTTGTCCGCCGTGGCGATCCTGTGGCTGCCGAGCGCGTGCTCGATGGCCTACCGCTGCAACCGCGCGCCCAGGCGCTAATGGCTGGGATTCACCTGCTTGGCGATCGCGCGCCGGCCGATTGGCGTACATTTGTGCAGCGTGTGCTCTTCGCCGCGGAACGGCCGTACATGGGACAGCCGTGACAAAGGCGAAACGGGGACTCTTTCGTGCCGAATCTTGTCTGCTTTTTTTCGCAAGCTCTGAATTGCCTGAACAGGCAAGGGGGGCGTAGGCGCGGTTGGCAAAGGCAGAATGCAGCTACCGCTGTCCGTCTGCACGCGGCGATCCCGGCCGGAAGCCGACGTTCGGTCGATGCGGTATCTAGTCGGCAAAACATGGAGACTGCATTGGAAGCAGGGGCTGAATTTTGAAACTGGTACTGATTGACGRGCTGCCAGGAATTGGCAAGAGCACACTTGCGGAGCGGCTCTGCGGATTTGCGGGCTCGATCGGGTGCGAAGCCAGGTGGTATCGGGAGGAAGATCAGGAGCACCCGGTGCATCCTGCGGGGCTTACGACGTCAAGGCGACTGCCTGGCTATTCCGCGCGTTGCCTGCAGGGTTGGCAGCGTTTCGCAGAGCGGTATCGTTCCACGAACGGCCTATGTATTCTTGAAGGCAGCCTCTTTCAGAGCACTGTCCGCTTCATGATGGAACAAGAGCAGGGTGGAATTCGTGGCTACATTGCGGAATTTGAAAGCATCGTCCAATCCCTTTCACCGGTCGCCATCTACCTGCGCAGTGTCGACGCGACCGGCCATTCCCACAGTACCGCTCTCCACCGAGGGGGAGTATGGACAACCCGGGTCTCCGCGTACCTAGAAACAACCCTGTACTCGCGTCGAAGGAACCTGAAAGGCGCTGAGGGAATGCACAGGCTGTGGACAGCTTACGCCGGGCTTTGCGATTCGCTGCTCGACCAAATTTCCATGCCAACATTGACTGTGTTGGTCGAGCCGCCGGACATGGAGCGTCCGTTTGGTAGAGCCGTTGAATTTCTGATGTCCACAGGCCATTTACGGGCTGCGACGAAGGTCTCATAGACCGCCGTTGGCTGTTTCGGCCATTCGCGGCAACCCGGGTCTAGTTCCCGTTCCCGCTCTAGTTGCTGTCTACGGGAGCATCCGCTTGCAGGCATCGACAAATTGCTGCCGTGGGTTCGATCAGCCGACGCATGAGCGGTCGAAGTCCGAATCGGCAGAATGGCACCTGCGTCATTATCACTTTGCTGAACTCGGACGCGATCCCATCAAGGCGTCAATAAAGGGGGCCTTCTTCGCAAGGTACTCAGCGATGCCGCCGCGGTTGCTTGCTTCGAGCTCAAATTTCAGATCCTGATACTGCTGYCGAATAACGGGATCGTTCCTGAGAAGATCGCGAAATCGGAGCATTCTTTCAATCTGCCAGTGGCCGCTGACACATACATGCACCTTGTGCGTTCGTACCCCGTCAACATCGCGACGATAGAAATGGTGCCCGGTTGAAAGATCGCTTCCCCGAACGTAACCCAGTGCGCTCATGAAGCGGTCTCGGGCTGGCTCGTTACGATGTTCTGAGACCTCAACCAAGATGTCGATCTCTGGCTTGGCCGCGAGTCCTGGAACAGCGGTGCTTCCGACGTGATAAATACCGACAAGTTCGGCGCCAAGGCCCTTGGCTATGCGTTCTTTCTCGGTGACGAAAAGAGCGGGCCATCTGCTGTCATAGCGGGAGATTTTGCTGGTGAGCTTCATTGTGTTTCCCTTTGTTTCCTTTGTGCGCTATCGGCCAAGAGATGCTAGTCCCAACTCAACAGCTCATATAGCATTCTTCCGCCCCGCCCCAAACGCCTCCTCACAACAAACCAGCCAGGCGCGTGCCGCCCGCGACAAATACCCCTCCCGCCAGACCAGCCCCAGTTCCCACACCAGCTCGGGTGCAACCAGTGGCCGGATCGCTACCCGCTCGGGATCCAGTTGCCCGGCAATTGGCGCAGGCAGGATCGCCACGCCCACATCGGCCGCGACCAGTTCGCCGATAAAGTCCCAATGCCGGCTCTGCCCGGCAATCTGCGGCGCAAAGCCTGTGGCTTCGCAGGCGTCCAGGATCACGCGATACAGCACGAAGTCGTCTTCGTACATGACGAAGGGCAGGGTGGCGAGGTCGGCTAGCCGGACTTTGCCGGCGCGGCGTGGTGCGCGCTCGGCGGGAAATACCGCGACCAGTGCCTGGCGGGTCACGGTGAGGCTGGCCAGGCCTGCCACGGCGGCGGGCGGTACCGTGACGCCGAGGTCGAGCTGGCCTGTGGCCACGCCTTCTTCCAGCGCGCGGCCGCCTTGCTCGCTTAGCCGCAGCTTTACGCCGGGGTACTGGCGGCGATAGGCGCCGATCACCGGGGCGAGGTAGCGGCCGGCCATGGGCGGGATGCCTACCTTGAGCTCGCCGCGCGCCATGCCGGCTACCTCGGCGACTTCCTGGCGCAGGCGTGCCACTTCGGCCAGCACGGCCTGGCTGCGGGCGAAGACGACCTCGCCGGCGTCGGTGAGCTGTACCGTGCGGCCTTCGCGCAGCAGCAGCGGGCCGCCGAGTTCGTCTTCCAGGCTCTTGACCATCTTGCTGATGGTCGGCTGGGTCACATGCAGGGTTTCGGCGGCGCGGGTGAAGCCGTTCTGGCGGACGACTTCCACGAAATAGCGCAAGGCGCGGATATCCATGGGGCTCCTCGGATGTGGCGTGCGTGGGGGATCACGGCTTGCCATTCCAATATGGCATCGAATCAATAATTTATATTCATTTTATATATCGAAGTGCGCTTCGTACACTAGCGTCACTGCCACGTTCCCTGTGGCGCCATAGCTTGAATGCTCTCCATGCAACGCGCTGTTCCTGCCGCTTCCCCCGCATCCGTTACGTCCCCCACCTCCGCGACCTTGCCGCAGCCGCCCGGTGCTCGCCTGCGCACTGGCGCCATCGCGCTGGCCCAAGTGGTGGCGCTGTCGGCCCTGTGGCTGCTGGCGGACTGGCTGCGCGGGCGGCTGGGGTTGCCATTGCCGGCTGGCTTGCTTGGGCTCCTGGCGCTGGCCGCGCTGCTGTTTAGCGGCGCGGTGCGCGGTGGCTGGGTGCGTCGCGGGGCGGACTGGCTGCTGGGCGAGATGTTGCTGTTCTTCATCCCGGCGGTGCTGGCCGTGGTGCAGTATCCCGAGCTGGTCCGGCATCAGGGCTGGCGGATCTGCGCGGTGATTGCCTTGAGCACGCTCACGGTGATGGTGGTGACGGCGCTGGTGGTGGAGCAGGTGGTCCGCCTCGAACTCAGGCTGGCGCGCCGCGCGGGCCGTGCCACGCACAACCGGCAGCAGCACCATGCATGATTCCGTGCTGGCGGCGCTGAGCCTGGTGGCTACCGTTGCGCTCTATTACTTCAACAAGCGCCTCTATGCGCGCCGCGCGCGGCTGTGGCTGATGCCGCTGCTGGCCACGCCGGTGGTGCTGATCGCGCTGGTGCTGGCGGCGCATGTGCCGTATCGCGACTATATCGCCGACACGCGCTGGCTGATGTGGCTGCTTGGCCCGGCCACCATCGCCTTTGCGCTGCCGATCTACGATCACCGTGCGCTGGTGCGCCAGCACTGGTTGTCGATTTCGGTTGGCGTGCTGGCTGCGGTGGCGACGTCGGTGCTGAGCTCGGTCTGGCTGGCGCGCGGCTTTGGCTTGCCGGTGATGTTGCAGAAGGGGCTGGCGGTGCGCTCGGTGACCACGCCGTTTGCCGTGGATGCGGTGCGTGCGCTAGGCGGGCCGCCGGATCTTGCCGCGATCTTTGTCGTCATCACCGGGCTGACGGGCATGGCGATTGGCGAGACCGTGCTGGCCTGCTTGCCCTCGGTGCGCAGCCGGCTGGCGCAAGGTGCTATCTTCGGCGCCGCTGCGCATGGTGCCGGCACGGCCAAGGCGAGGCAGCTGGGGGAAGTGCAGGGCGTGGTGGCGTCGCTGGTGATGATGATCGCGGGGCTGGTCAGCGTGCTGGCCGCGCCGCTGATCCGCAGCGTGTTTTTTTGAGCGGGCTTGCGTAGTACTGCGCAATGGCTGCGCGCGATTGGGCGCAGGCGCTGAGTAGTACTGCGTAGCCCATGGCCTTGCGACCGCTCCGGGCGCAGGGTCTTTTGCGCGCCCGCAACGCGCCGCGCGAAATTGGCGCAAAATGCGGCACTTGCGCGATCGTGCCGGTCGCTGGCATGCGTCATTCATCCGCACGTGGCTAGCCGTTCTTCCCGCCACGGCGTGCGCACCGCACGCGCAAGCTTCACCGATCTCTCTCTCGTTTTTCAATCACAACATCATGCGATTACCGCTTCTCGCGCTGGCTGCCGCGGCCTTTGGCATTGGCACCACCGAATTCGTCATCATGGGGCTGTTGCCCGACGTTGCCGCCGATCTTGGCGTTTCCGCGCCGGCTGCCGGCATGCTGGTCTCGGGCTATGCCATCGGCGTGGCCGTGGGCGCGCCCATCCTGGCCATCCTGACCAACAAGTGGCCGCGCAAGACCGCGCTGGTGGGGCTGATGGGCTTGTTCATCCTCGGCAATGCGCTGTGCGCGCTCGCGCCCAACTATGCGTTGCTGATGGCCGCGCGCGTGGTGACGGCGTTTTGCCACGCGGCGTTCTTCGGCATTGGCGCGGTGGTGGCCGCGGAGCTGGTCCCGCGTGAGAAGCGCGCGCAGGCGGTGGCATTGATGTTTACCGGGCTGACGGTGGCCAACGTGCTGGGCGTGCCGTTTGGCACCGCCTTTGGGCATGTGCTGGGCTGGCGCTCCACGTTTTGGGCTGTCACCGTGATTGGCGTGGCCGCGGCGGTTGCATTGGTGGCCTGGCTGCCCAAGGCCATCCCGATGCAGGCCGGCAGCATCCTGCGCGAGTTCCGCTCCATCGGCGCGGCGCAGGTGCAGCTGGCGCTGCTGATCAGCACGCTGGCATCGGTCAGCATGTTCACCGTGTTCACCTACATCGCTTACATCCTGCGTGACGTCACGGGTTTTACCGCGCAGCAGGAGAGCATGGTGCTGCTGCTGTTCGGGGCTGGCATCACGGTGGGCGGCCTGGCCGGCGGCAAGCTGGCCGACTGGAAGCTGATGCCCGCGCTTGCCAGCTTGCTGGCCGCGGTGGCGGTGGTGCAGCTGGTGTTCTCGTGGACCAGCCATTTCCCGGTGCCGACGCTGTTCACCCTGTTTGTGTGGGGCATGGTGAGCTTTGCCGTGGTGCCGGCCACGCAGGTGCGCGTGCTGGACAAGGCCAAGGGCGCGCCCAACCTGGCGTCCACGCTGAACCAGGGCGCGTTCAACCTGGGCAACGCCACCGGCGCCTGGCTGGGCGGATTGATGATCAGCGCCGGCCTGCCGCTGACCCAGTTGCCGTGGCTGGGTGCGGCGGTGGCCGGGCTGGCGCTGCTGGCGGTGGGGGTGTCGGCGTCACTGGATCGGGGTGGGCCGGTGGCGGCTTAGCGGCCGTTTCCAAAAGATGCTGGCGTCGTTGCGCGGCCTTGGCCGATCCACTTGTACTGTCTGCGGCCGCGCGCCTAGCCAGAACCGCGTCGCTTCATTTTGAAACGGCCTCTCAATACAAGCCGCGCCATGGCGCGCGGAGTTCCTGCGGGGCCCGTCGGGCTGTAGGATGTTGCCAGCAACGTTTCTTCGGGCCCGGCATGGACTACGCACACATCCTCCAACGCATCCACCGTGACATCGCGCCCTTGCTCACCCAAGGGCGCGTAGCGGACTACATCCCCGAACTGGGCAAGGTACCGGCCACGCATTTCGGCATGGCGCTGGTGTTTGCCGATGGCCGCAGCCATTGCGTGGGCGACGCCGCGGTGCCGTTCTCCATCCAGAGCATCTCCAAGCTGTTTGCCTGCACGCTGGCGTTCCAGTTGCTGGGCGAGGACCTGTGGCAGCGGGTCGGGCGCGAGCCTTCCGGCAACGCCTTCAACTCGCTGGTGCAACTGGAGTACGAGCAAGGCAAGCCGCGCAATCCATTTATCAACGCTGGCGCGCTGGTGGTGACCGACGTGCTGTGCAGCCGTTTTGTCCAGGCGGAGACCGCGATGGTGCAGTTCCTGCGCCGGCTCAGCGGCAACCCGGCGATCGACTACGACCCGCGCGTGGCGCAGTCCGAGCGCGAGCATGCGGACCGCAATCGCGCCATGGCGTATTTCATGAAGGACTTTGGCCGCCTTGAGATGCCGGTGGACAAGGTCATCGACGCCTATTGCCGCCAATGCGCCATCACCATGAGCTGTGAGGATCTGGCGCGCGCGGCGCTGTTCCTGGCGCATGGCGGGGTGGTGCCGTGGAGCGGCGAGCGCGTGCTGGACGCCAGCCCCACCAAGCGCCTGTCGGCGCTGATGCTGACCTGCGGCACTTATGACGCTGCGGGGGATTTTGTCTATCGGGTGGGTTTGCCGGCCAAGAGCGGCGTGGGCGGCGGCATTGTGGCGGTGCTGCCCGGCAGGTGGGCCGTGTGCGTCTGGTCACCGGGGCTGGACCACAGCGGCAATTCGCTGGCCGGGGTGCAGGCGCTGGAGTGGCTGACCACGTTGAGCGGGCATTCGATTTTCTGAGTAGCGGAGTAGAGAAGCCAGTCAGCCCAGCATCAGCCCGGCATGCGCCAGCAAGTGGCGGAACACCGCCAGCCGGGCTTCTCCCGTTTGCGCCAGCTTGCGGCAAACGTGCAGGTGCGCCGTCATGTCGCTGTGTCCGCGCAGGGCGTCCTTGCACTCGCGGTCCGAGATTTCCAGGTGGATGCCTGTGAGGATGGCGCAGCCCTTGCCCACGGGGGCGCTCACGATGGCGGGCGGGGTGCCTTCTATGCCCGTGTACACGGCCAGGATCTGCGTCGCGTGGTTTGTTGCATCGTCAAAGTCGAAGCGGCAGCCGCCGTGGTAGTGCGCATACAGCGTGATTGGGGCATGGGTCAGGCTATGGGTCGTGCGTATTTCCGCTGCCGCCGTGCTCCGCGGTGTCGCATCATAAGCGACGCCCCGGGTGAGTTCGGGCAAGCAGCCAACCGCGACAGCATCCACAAAGCTCAGTTCGCGCGGGCCGCAGATAGCGCCTTGGGTGCCGGCATGGAACGCGAGTTCCCTGCAGGCGTAGTACGCGCCCGCGCAGATGCCCAGATAGGCGCCGCCGTCTTCGACAAAGCGCCGGATGCGCGCGTTGGGCGCGCCGTTCAGGGCCGCGCAATATGGCAGGTCCGCACCGCCCGGCATGACAAACATCACGGCATCATCGAAGAGCGTCGCGTCTTGCCGGATGTCGTCGGCCATCACCGCGCGGATCTCGTACGCGCCGGGAAGCAACTGCTGCCCGATCATCCGCATCAGGCGTGAGGTACCGTCGGAGGTGCCAGCGTCGATATAGGTCAGGATCTGGGGCTTCGGCATGATGGTTTGACCCGGTTGGCCTGGTTGGCGCGGTTGGGCGCGATAGTGCGGCAGCGGTGCTGCGTGCCTCAGGCTTGCGCGCGGCGGTAAAACGCCAGCCCGCCTGCCAGCRCAATCAGCGTGCCGCCCGACAGCCGGTTCAGCCAGCGCATGCCGTCACCGCGAAAGGCGTGCACGATGCGCGCGCCCAGCGCCGCGTACACCAGCATGACGGCCAGGTTCAACAGGCATTGGGCCAGCGTCAGGATGGCGTACTGCGGCAGCAGCGCCGCGCTCGTATCGATGAACTGGGGCAGGAAGGCCGAGATAAACAGCAGCGCCTTGGGATTGGTCAGCGCCACCAGGAAACTGCGTGAGAACAGGATACGGCCCCGCGCCGCCGCCGGCGTCCGGGCGGCAGCGGAATCCGAAGGCGTATCCGGTAGCGTCTCCGGTACCGTCTGCGCCGCCTTGCCTGAGTGCAGCATCTTCCACCCCACGTACGCCAGGTAGGCGGCGCCAAACCACTTGATCGCCTCGAAGGTAACCTCGGACGCGGCGATTACGGCGCCAAGCCCTGCGGCCACGGTGATGACCAGGATGACGTCGGCCGCGAGCGCCCCGGCCATGCCCCAGCACGCCTTGCGTACGCCATGCCTGGAGCCGTTGTTCAGGGCCAGCAGCACTGTCGGGCCGGGCGTGGCAATGGTCACGGCCGAGGCAAAGAGGAAGAGCAGCAGGGTAGGGAGCGTCATGGTGCAATCTGGCTGGCGCACGCGCGGGCGGGCGGGAAACATAGGATGATTGCCCGCTGTCGGATTGTCCAGTGCCTGCCATGCCCGGCATGCCCGGCATCGACGCGCCATGTGCTGCGCAATTGACAAAAAGCAAGCCGGGATTGCACGAGATGAGCAGACATTGCGTGTTTTGATACGATGAGGGTTAGAACGCAACGGTAGCCCGCAACCGCTATGGCGCTTGCGATGCGCGCTTGAACAACTAGTGTTCGCCCGGTTAAGTTGCGGTTCTCCAATAAAAGGCAGAGACAGCCATGATCAAAGAATACGCGTGGAAGAAGCGGGTTTTCGAGACCCATGAAGTACAAGTGCAGGTGCGGCCGAGAACGCCAACGGTCTGGGAGTACACGGTGCGGGTTTGCCGCCCGGGCACGAACATCCGGGCCGCCGGGACATTGCTGGAATCGTCCAAGGTGACGGACCTGTTCCCCACGGCGGACGCGGCGGAGAAGGCGGGCTTTGCCCACGGCGCCGAGCTGGCGAAACGGCTGGCCTAGGGGCGCGGATGAAGCCCGGAAAGGGTTGATAGACGTCGATTTGGTGCTTTTTGCCGGCTGATGGCGTAGCAGTGTGACTTTTTGTAGCGGGTGGTTTGGAGCGTACTTTGTGCCGATATACTGCGCAGGTCGTTGCAACCACAGCGACCGGGTTTAGCAGCCTGCGGAAAAAGGTGACCAATCCGCCATCGATCCGCGTGAAAAAAGGAGGCACACCCATGCCCCAGTCTTCGCTCGCCCATCCCGGGCAAATCGCACCTCCCAAGCCAGTCATTCCCTGCCAGCGCCTGCGCGCCTCCCAACGGAGGGCGCCCGATGCCTAGGTACCCGCACTACAACATCACCGCCCAACGCGCCGGGCGCGACACCTTCCTCACGGCCCACGCCCCTTCTGAAAGCCCACTAAGCCTCGCCGCCGAGAAAACCGCGCAACTCAACGCGCTGCTTTCGGTGGCTGTCGAGAACGCTGCCGGCGGCTCCTTCTGCAACATCACCGAAGAAACGCAGAGCCATCTGCTTTCGCTGGCGGCTGTGCTCGCGCATGAAACGCTGGTGCTGAGCGAGTTGGCCGCGCTGGACGATGAGGAGGAGGAGGGCGGCGACGGATGATGGCTGGCAGGCCGTTTAGCCACAGCGGGCGGCGATGGCTGCACGGCGCATGACATCGATACGGTACTTCGCGCGTATCGCGGCTTGGCGGCGCAGAACAAAGTGCACTACAACACGCGCTGCAAATCGCGTCGCCAATCGCGCGCTTGCAGCCCCATGCGGCCATCGACTATGTTGAATCTCAAGGCCGACGTGGCCGCTTCGATGGGGAGCCATGATGAACAGGGTCATAGGACACCTGGCCGTGCTCGTTGTCTTGGGCCTGTCTGTCTTGCGTGGGGCGCAGGCATCCGACATCGACTGTAAGTCAGCGCCCGGCACGGGATCGGTCCGCTGCGAAGATCCACAAGGCAACGGGATGCGATGTGCGCTGGCGACCGATGGCCGCCCGCGCAACAAGCACCTGGTCTGCGATAACGCGGAGCTTTCGATGCGCTACGAGCGCATCTATGCCGAACAGCAGAGGCTGCTGCACAGCGGTGTCACCAACGATGCGGACGTCCGCGCCTGGCGCAGCAAGCGCGATGCCTGCGGCTCCGTGCGCTGTCTTGATAGCCTGTTCCATGAATGGTGGCGGTGGCGGGACGCTGCCCGCATGAAGCCGGCACGGCCCGCCGTGGCGCCGAGCAAGACCATTGCGCCGAGCACGACCGTCATGCCGAATACGACCGTTGTGCCGAGCACGACCGTCATGCCAAGCACGACCGTTGCGGCGCCTGTCCCGCCAGAGCAGGAGCCGGCACCTCCCGCGCAAGACATGGCGACGCCGACTCCGCTGGCTGCCGCGCCAGAGAGCGCGCAACCGAGCGAGCCGACAGCGCCGGCGGCCGCCGACGTTCAGGCCCCGCCGAACCCGATCGGAACCGGGCAAGTCCCGCCCGAGCCAGCCTCCGGTGCCGGGGTGTCGCCAGGCTTGTCGTCAGGCTTGCGGACGGGCTTGCTGACGGGCTTCGCCGCCTTCGGCATTGGAGCGGCCTGGCTTTGGAAGCGCAAGCGAGATCGGCGCGCCTCGCCTAAACATGAACGGCGTCGGGCCATCTCCGCAGGCATGGCGATCCTGTACGGCTTGCTCATCGTGAATGTGCTGCTTCTGGCGTTCACGCTGAGGTCGAGTTAGCACACCTTGTTGTCGCACGGCTGGCCAAGGCGCCATGTCACGCCGAGCGCTGCGGCTGGCCGAGTGATGATCATCAGCTTCTGGGCGACCTGGTGCGCGCCATGCCGCAAAGAAATGTCGGCGCTTGATGCGTTCTATCAAGAGCATCACGCGCAAGGCGTGGACGTCGTTGCCGTCAGCATTGACAAGCTCAGCGACCGTTACTTCTAACCACTGAAAGCGCTTTTCACATTGCGGAATCCACGCCGAGTTTCCCCGGTGTTTTGTTTTCGTTCCTCGAAAACGCGTTCCACATCGCGAAATTCAATGCCTATCTCATTGAATAATAAGGATAAACCAACTCTTATGTCTTATATAAGACTTCGCCGTGGCGGGCCAGAGGCGCCATACAATGATCCCACGCTGCTTGCTTCGACATCCGTAGCGGCACACGCAACCCTTTCTTCAAACTTCAAACGCGCTTAGGAATTTCACATGACCCAGTATCAAGACGACATCAAGGCAGTTGCCGGTTTGAAAGAGAACCACGGCAGCGCATGGAATGCCATCAACCCCGAGTATGCGGCCCGCATGCGTGCCCAGAACAAGTTCAAGACGGGTCTGGACATCGCCAAGTACACCGCCAAGATCATGCGCGCCGACATGGCCGCCTACGATGCCGATCCGTCCAAGTACACCCAGTCGCTGGGTTGCTGGCACGGCTTCATCGGTCAGCAGAAGATGATCTCGATCAAGAAGCACTTCAACAGTACCGAACGCCGCTACCTGTACCTGTCCGGCTGGATGGTGGCCGCGCTGCGCTCCGAGTTCGGCCCGCTGCCGGACCAGTCGATGCACGAAAAGACCTCCGTCAGCGCGCTGATCCGCGAGCTGTACACCTTCCTGCGCCAGGCCGACGCCCGTGAACTGGGCGGCCTGTTCCGCGAACTGGATGCTGCCCAAGGACCGGCCAAGGCCGCCATCCAGGAAAAAATCGACAACCACGTCACCCACGTTGTGCCCATCATCGCGGACATCGACGCAGGTTTCGGCAACGCCGAAGCAACGTACCTGCTGGCCAAGCAGTTCATCGAAGCCGGCGCATGCTGCATCCAGATCGAAAACCAGGTGTCCGACGAGAAGCAGTGCGGCCACCAGGATGGCAAGGTCACCGTGCCACACGAGGACTTCCTGGCCAAGATCCGCGCCATCCGCTACGCCTTCCTGGAACTGGGCGTGGACGACGGCATCATCGTGGCCCGTACCGACTCGCTGGGCGCTGGCCTGACCAAGCAGATCGCCGTGACCAACACGCCGGGTGACCTGGGCGACCAATACAATTCCTTCCTCGATTGCGACGAAATCTCGGCCGATGCACTGGGCAATGGTGACGTCATCATCAAGCGCGACGGCAAGCTGCTGCGCCCTAAGCGCCTGCCTAGCAACCTGTTCCAGTTCCGCGCCGGCTCGGGCGAAGCGCGCTGCGTACTGGATTGCGTCACCGCACTGCAAAACGGCGCTGACCTGCTGTGGATCGAAACCGAAAAGCCGCATATCGCCCAGATCGGCGGCATGGTCAGCGAGATCCGCAAGGTCATCCCGAACGCCAAGCTGGTGTACAACAACAGCCCGTCGTTCAACTGGACGCTGAATTTCCGCCAGCAGGTGTACGACGCGATGAAGGCCGCGGGCAAGGATGTGTCGGCATACGAGCGCACCCAGCTGATGAGCGTGGAGTACGATCAGACCGAACTGGCACAGCTCGCCGACGAAAAGATCCGGACCTTCCAGGCCGACTCGTCGCGCGAAGCAGGTATCTTCCACCATCTGATTACGCTGCCGACCTACCACACCGCCGCACTGTCGACCGACAACCTGGCCAAGGAATACTTCGGTGACCAGGGCATGCTGGGTTATGTGGCTGGCGTGCAGCGCAAGGAAATCCGTCAGGGTATCGCCTGCGTCAAGCACCAGAACATGTCCGGCTCGGACATCGGCGATGACCACAAGGAGTATTTCAGCGGCGAAGCAGCCCTGAAAGCGGCGGGTAAAGACAACACCATGAACCAGTTCTGATACCAGTAGTACGCCGCAAACATAGCGCCAACCCAAAACGGGTTGGCGTTTTTTTATCCGGCGACATAGCTCACGTTTCCCGGATCTCGCTCAGCACCTTGGCCTCGACCTCCGGGTTGGGTTCGCCATCCTTGGTGGCGATCAATTCTTTCGGCGTCAGTGGGATCAAGGGCAGGATCAGCGCGTACACCACGGTCGTCGCGATCACGCAATAGGTGAATCCGTACGCTGGGCTGCTGTTATAGATCCATGAGCCCAATAGATCGCCGGCACGCGCCGAGAGGGCGAGAACGCCATCCACCAGCATCATCAAGGTGCCTTGCAAGCCTGGCGGGCAAGATCGCATCGCGAGATCGAGGTATGCTGCCGTGGCTACGCCGCCCATCAGTCCTATCGGCGCCGCCAATACAAGCGCGAGATTGGCTGAGTGAATGAATGCCAGCGGAATCATCTGCGGTACTGCGACGATCGTTCCCCACCACAGCAGCTTGTTCAGCGAGACTCTCTTGCACAGAAAGCCATACAGTAGAAATGTCGGGATGAACGCGGCGGCGAAGATCCCGTTGTAGTACGAGTAAACGGAATCCGATGCATGCAGGGCATTGGTCAGATAGAACTGCAGCGGAGTCGCCGATCCTGGCGCAAAGTTCCACAGAAAGCAGATGAGGACCGCTGGATAGACGGCCTTATGCTTCGCCAGCCGCCTGACATTCCCAACGAGATCCGTGCCCCTGGCTTGTGGCTGCTCGTAGATATGCCCGAAGACGGAAACGGGCTTCCAGAGCCCAAGCACCGCAATCCATAACGTGACCGTTGCCATCAGGATGAAGGCATCTTTCGCGGCAAGATGATCGGAGATATACCCGGAAGCGAATGCTCCCGCAACGACCGGGACGGAGCTGACCACATTGCACAGCGCGCTCAGGCGCCCGGACATGCGCTTCTCCTGGCCCACCAGAGCAATCAACCCCTGATAGGCTGCGGCGACAAATCGGGACGACAGCATTGCCAGCAGCATCCCGATGACCAGTCCCGCGTATGAGAAACCTGAAAACGCTATCCAGATGAAAGCCACCGCGGTCACTGGAGCGAAAATCAGGAGGAAGCCGCGATCGCGCAATCCCAGCGGGTTCCATTGGTCGCGGGCGAGGCCAAAAGCGAACGCAATGTACACGGGTATGCCTGTCACCAGCCGGAATGTCGAGATCTGCGTCGCCGTTGCATGCAACTGGTTCTTGAGTATGTACGACGTCTGTATATCAACCAGGAAACCGGCTGGCGTTGCCAGATAGATGAACAGGGTGAGCCAACCGAAATACAGCAGGGTTCGGTCGCGGTCCTCGGCACCATTGCGACCAGAAGCGGCCAGCACGTTTGTCGCGGCGCGTTTGAAGTTCTTGGACATGGGGGACCACGTACACGTCCTCGGAAAACCAATCAAAGGTGCTCCCGTGCATGTGCGGGCTGCGCCACCAAGCATCGTTAACAGAATACAGCGCCAGTGCAGAAACAGTGTAGGTAAAAAATGGGACTCGATGCTCGGAGGCCTACCTCGTTCGCGCGGAGAATCCCGCGAGCGAGCGAGCTGGCACGCTGCTAGCGGGCGGTGCGATGGCCTGGCCACCGTCCGCCAGGCTCTCCGGAGGCGTTCTGCGCGTTGCGCGCTTGCGTGGTATCCGACGGTTACGCCGGTAGCGCCGGTAGCGCCGCCTTCATCATCGCGCCGACGCGATCGAACAGGCATTGCGCAGCGGGCGCCACGCCGAGCAGGTGGATGCAGGCATGCACCATGCCCGGCAAGCGACTTTGGTGCACGATAACGCCGGCGTCGGCGAGGCGGCGGGCATAAGCCTCGCCTTCGTCGCGCAGTGGGTCGTACTCGCAGACCAGGATGGTGGCGGGCGGCAGGCCGCCGAGCCGCTCTGCGCGCAGCGGCGACGCAGCTGGCGAGTCTTTGTCCGCCGGTCCGCGCAGGTAGGCCGACCAGCAGAACGCCATCACATCCCGCGTCAGGTAGTAGCCTTCGGCAAACTCGGTGTAGGAGTCCGAGTCCATCGCACTGTCCAACGCGGGATATAGCAGCAGCTGATGCGCGATGGCAGGGCCATGGCGGTCGCGTGCCAACAGGGCCGCAGCGGCTGCGAGGTTGCCGCCGGCGCTGTCGCCGCCCACCGCGATCCGCTTTGGATCGATGCCGAGTTCCGCGGCCTTGTCGAATGTCCACACTACCGCGCGATACACGTCCTCCAGCGGCACAGGAAACTTGTGCTCGGGCGCGAGCCTGTAGTCCACCGACAGCACCACGCAGCCGGTGGCGTTGGCCAGGGCACGGCAGGGGTTGTCGTAAAGCGCCAGCGAGCAAAGAAACCAGCCTCCGCCGTGAGCGAACACGATGGCGGGCAGCGGCGCGTCAGCTTGCCGCGACGCCGCCGGCCAGTAAGCACGAATCCCGATCTCGTGGCCGTCATCGGCTCTGAGGCTGAACATCTTGATCGCGGCCACTTCCTGCAAGGGGCCGTGCAGCGCTGGCAAGTCGCGTTCGGTGGCGTGGCGCATGTCCGCTAGCGACGTCTCACCGCCGCTTGCTGGTAACGCAGCCAGGAAGCGAGCGATATCCGCATCAACGGGCATGCGCATGCCCTCCCTGCTGCGCTTCCAGGAACGGCAGCAGCTCAGCCATGAATGCCTCTGGCGCCTCCTCCATGATGAAGTGGCCGCAGTCCGGCACCACCGCGCCGCGCAGGTCGATGGCGTTGTCGCGCAGCGTCACCAGCGGCGCGTCGTTGGTCGCGTGCTCCGCGCCGATGGCCAGCACCGGCATCGCCAGCTTGCGCTTTGCGCGTTCGCGGTTCTGGCGCACCGTTTCCGGAATCGCGCGGTAGTAGGCGAAACCGCCGCGCAGGCCGCCCGGCGCCGAATAGGCCGCGATGTAGGTGTCCACGGCCACGCGGTCGCGGCGATGGGACCACTGGTCGAACATGAAATTCAGGTAGGCGGCCTCGCGCCCGGCGATCAGCGTCTCGGGCAGATCGGCTACCTGGTTGAACATGAAGTGCCACAGGAACTTGTTTTCAGCAGGCGGCGCGAAGATGCTCGGCGCAGGCGCGAGTCCGGGGATCACGGCCTCGGTAAGCGCCAGCCGCGTGACTGCGTCAGGATGGTCGCTGGCCAGCGCGTAGGCCACCCACATGCCCACATCGTGGCCGACCACCTGATAGCGGTCATGGCCTAGCGCGGCCATCACGCGGTGCAATGTGTGGGCAGTGGCGCCGGTGTCGTAGCCCGTGGGCGGCCGGTCGGAATGCCCTGTGCCCGGCGGGTCGACCGCGACGGCGAGGAAGCCGCGTTGCGCGAGCGCCGCCATCACATGGCGCCAGGCGAACCACGTCTGCGGCCAACCGGGAATCAGCAGCACCGGCTGGCCGCTGCCTGCGGTGACGCAGTGCACACGGTGGCCGTCGATGCGTACATAGGTGTGCGTGTGTTGGGCGTTGTCTTGCATGGATGTCTTCGTTGGATGATGCATTGGTTTCGTTGAATGCGTTGAATGCGTTGTATGCGTCGGATGCGCTGTTGGTGTCAGGCGATGCCGAGCATGCTGGCGATCTGCGCCTTGTTGACCGTGGCGCCAGCAAAGTCGTCGAAGATCCGCGAGGTCACGCGGATGATATGGCGGTTGATGAAATCCACGCCTTCGCGCGCACCGTCTTCCTGGTTCTTCACGCAGCACTCCCACTCAAGCGTGGCCCAGCCCTGGTAGTCGTATTGCGCAAGCTTGGAGAAAATCGACTTGAAATCGACCTGGCCATCGCCCAGCGAGCGGAAGCGTCCGGCGCGCTCGGTCCACGACGTATAGCCGCCATAGATGCCTTGCCGCCCGCTTGGATTGAACTCGGCATCCTTGACGTGGAACATGCGGATGCGGTCGCGGTACAAGTCGATGTAGTCCAGGTAGTTCAGCTGTTGCAGCACGAAGTGGCTGGGATCGAACAGGATGTGGCAGCGCGGATGGTCGCCAACCAGGCCGAGGAAGCGCTCGAAGGTGGCGCCGTCGTGCAGGTCTTCGCTGGGGTGGATCTCGTAGCAAAGGTTGACGCCTTGCGCATCGCAGGCATTGAGCACCGGCAACCAGCGTTTGGCGAGTTCTTCGAACGCGGCTTCGATCAAGCCTTCGGGGCGCTGCGGGAACGGGAACAAGTAAGGCCACGCGAACGAGCCGGAGAAGGTGCCCATCTCAGTCAGGCCGAGCCGGCGCGACGCCTTGGCGGCAAGCTGGAGCCGCTCCAGCGCCCACGCGGTGCGCGCCTGCGGATTGCCGCGCAGCGCGGGCGGCGCGAAGTTGTCGCACATGGAATCGTAGGCAGGATGCACCGCCACCAGCTGCCCGAAGATATGCGTGGTCAGTTCGCTGATGACCAGGCCGTGCTCGGCCAGCGTGCCTTTGACCTCGTCGCAGTATGTCTGGCTTTCCGCTGCGGTCTTTACGTCGAACAGGCGCTCATCCCACGCCGGAATCTGCAATGCCTTGAAGCCTGTATCGGCAGCCCATTTGGCGATGGCGGGCAGCGTGTCGAACGGCGCTTGTGTGTCGCTGAACTGGGCGAGGTGGAGGCTTGGGCCTTTGATGGTTTGCATGGATTGAACCGCCTATTGTTTGTCGAGCGACAAAGAATAGATGGCCGGGACGAGGAAGTCAACCGTGTTTGGCGCCGCGACGGTAAAATGCAAGCCGCAACAGCATTCACTCACGAGCAGAACATGGCCGGACGCCCCAGAGAATTTGATCGAGACCAAGCCCTGAATACGGCCATGAACGTGTTCTGGGAGCGCGGTTATGAAGGTGCGTCGATGTCGACGCTGGTCGAGGCGTTGGGCTTGGCCTCGGCGCGCATCTACGCGGCGTTCGGCAGCAAGGAAGCGTTGTTCCGGGAAGCGGTGGCGCTATACGAAGCTGGCGAAGGCGGCTTCGCGGACCGCGCCATGCAGGAAGAAGAGTCGGCCAGGCAGTCCATCGAACGCTTGCTCGGCGACGCTGCGCGGACCTACACCAAACGCGGCCGTCCGCATGGCTGCCTGGTGGTGTCCGCGGCCAGCAGCTGCGCGCTCGAGAACGAACCGGTGGCCGACTGGCTGGCGGAACATCGCCGCCAGCGCACGCAATCCATCATCGACCGGCTGCACGCGGCGGTGCAAAGCGGTGAACTGCGGCAGGATACCGACATCGCCGCGCTTGGCGATCTCTACGGCGCGCTGTTGCACGGCATCTCCGTGCAGGCCCGGGACGGCGTCAGCCGCGCCCGCTTGCAGGCGATGATCGGGCCCGCGATGCTGGCGCTGGATGCTGCCGCAGCCCCTGGCAAAGCCGCCCCTCAACGTTGATCTGGAAGAATCTGGCATCTGGCGCGACCAGGCGAATCCCCAGCTTGAGGCGCATGCGCGGACCATGAGCAGTCAATTGACAGCGCCTCTTCGCGTTCAGCGAGGGATGATTCTGTTCCCGGCCTCAGACTGAATAACTCGCCGCCATGCCCTCGTGAGCATGGTTACATCGTCCGCGCAGACATAGGCCGGGGCTCCGAGGGCCATGGCTGCTTGCAGGAATGCGTCATGGGCGCCTTGCCATTTTGATGTCAGCACTTCCTCGGTACTGTCGTTGTCAAACACGAGCCTGAAGGCGTTGTTTCCTTCGAGAGATCGAGCGCGCTGCCTGATGAGGGTGCTGATCACCTTGAAGCCTGAATGGATGGGCGATTGTTCCGCACCCTGCTTGCTTGGCGCGGCAAGAACACCTTCCCAGTCTTCATCAGACGCCGCGGGGCGCGGGAACTCGCGTGTCTCAGACCAGCGGATCCAGGCACGCGAGTACGCGTTCCATGCGCTTGGGTCGGCGTTCGAGGCCAGTGCTTCGGCTTGTTCTGGTGACAGCGTACGGATCTGCGAGAGCAAATCGACCACGCTGTCCCCGTGTGGCCCAAACAATGCCGCGCCCGGTATCTCTTCGACCAACTCCAGGGCCGTTGCACGCCAGTATCCTGGTTGTGCAACTAAGCCCGACATATCCCCCAGTGCTTTGACGCGTACACGCCAGAGCCGGCCGGGCCAATGGCTACCGACGATGACGGTGGAAAGTGATTGCTCCACGATTATCCAGGGAGGGGCAGCGGCGGCAAGCATCACCTCGTTGCCATCTCTTCGCAGGGCTGGGCTGCTATCAGGGGAGTCATACCAGAAACCCTCGGGACTAGGCGAAGGGCGATGGAACGGGAGCTTCATAGATAAGGTTCTCAATGCAATCGCTCGTCAGTATATAGGCCAGGGAACAGATTTCAGGGTGGCGGCGCGTCGTCGTCGTCGGCAGTCCGTGCGGCGTACTCTGGCTAACGAAAACTGAGCGCTTCGAGTGAAGCGTCCTTCAACGAATGCCCACCATGTCTGGCACCGTACCGGCTGCACGGCCAGTCCCTGTCACTATAATCAATGGGTCATGCTGCATCGCGCAGAGACCTTCGCTTGCCCGGCTACTGATGGGATGCAGGCTGGCGATCAGCCCGCCACGTGAGGGCGGTTTCCCGGCCAACCTACGGGGGACAAACCATGCAAGCAAGCCTTGATAAGGTGCGTACCGCAATTCTCGCCGTGATGATTTCACTGATTGCCGCATGCGGCGGGGATGGAGGCGGAGGCGGCTCGGGTAATGGCAGTGGCGCGGCTACCCCGCCGGGCGGCATTGATCTGCAAGTTGTCTCGTTCGGCGACAGCCTGTCGGACGTCGGGACCTATGCGCCGATCGCTAGCGCGGTCGGCGGGGGGCGGTTCACAACGAATCCCGGACAAGTGTGGACTCAGGATGTGGCGCAATATTACGGCGATACGCTAAGCGCCGCGTTTACGATCGACATCACGCATCAGTTGAGTACGCAAAACGGCCTAGGCTACGCGGAGGGCGGCGCCACGGTGGCAACGCCGGCAAATCTGAACAATTTTCTTACCGACGTGATCGGCAACATCGAAATGCCCGTCAACCAGCAGGTTTCGAGCTATTTGTCCGCACACGGGAGCTTCAACGCCAATCAGCTGGTGCTGGTCTGGGGCGGCTCGAACGACGTGCTTCGCGCCGGGGCGCTGCCAGCCGCGGCGCAGACCGTGCAGACGGCGGCAACCACCCTGGCTCAAGTTGTCGGACAGATCATCCAGAACGGCGCCACGCACGTCGTCGTGGTCAATGTCCCAAATGTCGGACTATCGCCCAAAGGCATCGCCGCGTCCGACGGCGGGGCAAACCTGACCCAGCTATCGCAGATCTTCAACAACAGCTTGAACGCTGCCTTGCAGGCCGATGGCCTGCAAGGCAAGGTCATCCAGATCGATTCTTATACATGGGAGAACCAGATCATCGCGAGCTTTCAGGCCAATGGCTTCGTCGTGTCAAACACCGGCGCCGCCTGCGACCCGGCAAAAACGCCTCACGACACGGCCTTGCTGTGCTCGCCGGCTACCTACGTGACGGCCAATGCCGATCAGACATACATGTTCGCCGACGACCTTCATCCGGCGACACGTCTGCATACACTGTTTGCCCAGTTCGTGGAGCAGCAGATCGCCAAGAGTGGTCTTGGTCACTGAGCCTTGGAAATTGATGACTCGTCAGCGGAATCGTCGGGTTCCGGCACGTGCGATTTTTGTCCGTGTCCGTGTCGTGTTACGCGGGCAAATGGAAGACATCGCACAAGGTGGCGTTTGGCACGCAAGAGGTCGGTGGTCTTAGGCGTGCCGTTTCATCACCCTCTAGTTCAGGTGTGGCGAGCGCCAACGATGACTGTTGCCTCTTCGGCTGCTAACAGTAGCGCGGCGGCGCAGCCGATGGCGGAACAGGTGGGGATGGTAGCGCTTACGATTGCTGTTGTTTCCGAAGCGCCTCCATCACGCGCCTGGCGGCAAACAGTGGCAGGTAGTCGTGAACCTTGGCGCCGTCCTGAAGCTCGTGCCAGGCGGCGAGATACGCGCGCTCCACTTCCTCCACCGGGACTTTCAAGGCTTCGGATATCCTGGCGATCATCGAGGACTGTGATTCGGTTCTCATATTGCCTGTCACCCGGCGGAAAGAGGCGGTGCATGATGCGGCGCTGTGCTGTCGCCTGTCGCCTGTTGCGTGCGGGCGGGCGGAAGGGATTGATTAGTCACCCGCCTGACAATCGGTGGGACGTTTTTTTAGTATAGGAATGCCGCGTCGCTAAACCCGCCATCGGCTTGCCATATTTGTCCTGCACAATGCGGGCTATGCCGACTCAGGTGGATAAGTTCTGAATGCCAACACCCACGACTGCCGCAGGCCTGGATCGTCGTAGCGAGTCGGTTGGCCTCTCCCTTGCTTTGTGGTCTCGCCGTGCATCCAAGAATGCCGGGGACGCTGGGGATGGGGTGCGCTTTGCTTGCTTGTTCGCGGGGTGCGGAGCCATCAGGTTGATGGCTCTTTTTGTTTTTGGTGCCACGGCGCGGCGATTGGCCATGCTGCTGGTGCTATGCATGGCGACGAGTGCCTGGGCCGATGCGGACATCGGGTTTCTTGCGATGTTTGCCAAGGACGGGTTGTGGCGTAACGTGCAGGCTCGCTGCCTGGCGCCCGGCGCGCCGCATCACCCCGATTGCGTGGTGGTGGATCGTGAAAAAGGCTTGGTGCTCTACAAGGATGCCATCGGCCGCTCGCATTTTCTCGTCATTCCGGATCATCGCGTGACTGGCGTGGAAGAGCGTGGCGTGTGGGAGGACGGCGGGCAGAACCCGTGGGCATTCGGCTGGGACGTCAGGCAGTTTGTCGGGCAGGCACGCGGGCGGCCGTTGCCCGATGGCATCCTGGGGCTGGCGATCAATGCCAAGGCGGCACGCAGCCAGGAGCAGATGCATATCCATCTGGACTGCATCAGCCGGGATGCCAGGGACTTTGTCGCCGGCGCGAGTGCGCGTATCGGGACCACCTGGACGGCCCTGCGGTTCATGGGCAAGCCGGTACTGGCTGTGTTCGTGCCTTCGCCGGGAGCGGCGCTGTCCGTCAATCCATTCCTGCTTATCAAGCATCGTCTTGGCGAGGTGGCGTCGGTCGTGCCGGACCGGGGCGTGTTTGTCACCTATGTGGCGGATGCCGCGGGCACGAGCGGCTTTGTCATCGTGGACCAGCCAGTCGATCGTGAGGCTGGCAGCAATGGACACGCCAGCGATTTCCTGGATCGCCAGTGCAAACTGGCGCAGGAAGACGCGCCAGCGGCGCTCGAGTAACCTCGGCTTCGCGGCTGTCAATCCGGGGTTGCGCTCGCGCAAGCCGTTGCTAGAATGAATGTCCCCGTTCAGCATGCAGGAGTGCAGCCATGGCAACGTATCAGCGCGGCGATTTGTTCCTCGTCACTTCTGTTGAGGAATTGCCCTGGGGGCGTTACAGAGGGTTTGTGACCATGATGGAGGGCACGCAGACGCAAGCCTCATCACGGCACACTTGCCCCATGTGCAGGGACAATCCGCTCCAGGCCCATGAGGACGCCGACGCCGATGTCGAGTACGCCTACAGGCACTATCTCTCGGAGCATATTGACTGGAGCGCCCACGCCGGCGATACGGAGCACTGAGCCGAAACCGGGAAACCGCTGCAGCGCAGGGCTTCCCGAACGCACTGCCCGCGCTACCCGCACTCGCTGCTCGCACTCACTTCAGGTTCTCTCCCCAGTAGGCTTCGATCTGCTTGACCAGCACAGGCGGCAGCGCCACGTAGTGTTCCGCCGCGGCATCGGCCTGCCCGTCATTCAATGCCCAACGGAAGAACGCGAGCGCGGCTTTGGCGCTGGCGGGATCCTTCGGGGCCTTTGGCATGATCACGAACACGGCGCCGGTAATTGGCCACGCCTGCGTGCCGGGCGCGTCCGTGATGACCTGATAGAAGTCGGGGTGCTGGCTCCAGTCCGCTGACGCCACCGCGGCGCTGAAGCTCTCCCGCGCGGGCTCGACAAACGAGCCCTCCCGGTTTCGCACGGCGGTGTAGGGCAGCTTGCGTTGCAGCGCGTAAGTCAGCTCGACATAGCCGATCGCCCCTTTGACATTCTTGATGTAGGTGGCCACGCCCTCGTTGCCGCTGGCACCGACACCTGCCGGCCATTTGACGGTAGTGCCCGAGCCCACGCTGCCTTTCCATTCGTCGCTGACCTTGGACAGGTAGTCGGCCCAGTTGAAGGTTGTGCCGGAGCTGTCGCTGCGGTGAACGACCAGGATCTTTTGATTGGGGAAGTGGATGCCGGGGTTGATCGCGCTGATGCCTGGGTCATCCCAGTTGGCGATCTTGCCCAGGTAAATATCCGCCAGCAGTTGGCCGGTAAGGCGGATCTGGCCTGCGGCCACGCCATCCAGGTTGACAATCGGCACCACGCCACCGACAACCAGCGGAAACTGGACCAGCCCCGCGGCGCGCAATTCATCTGGCTTGAGCGGCATGTCCGAGGCGCCAAACGTGACATTGGCGGCCTTGATCTGCCGGATGCCGTTGCCCGAGCCGGTGGGCTGGTAGTTCACTTCCAGGCCGGTCTTGGTGTAGTAGGTGGCCGCCCATTTCACCAGCAGGGGATAGACGAAGGTGGAGCCGGCGCCGGTGATATCGCCCGCGTGCGCGGACAGCGCAATGCCGGCGGGCAGGCTGGTAAGCAGACAGGTAAGCAGGCAGGTAAGCAGGCAGGTGCGCGTGGCGCTGCGCTTCACGTTTTGCCAAATGAGGGTCGGAGTCATTTTGCAACCTCCCGGGCATGTCAGTGAACGGCGCACGTATTGCATCTACTGCACGGACTGCATGTAACGCACCGACGGCATGGTCCGCCGGGGAGGTCACATGCTTATCCTAGCACTCGCTGCGTTGTTACCGGCAAGGCGTTTTGCAAGCGCGACGGAGGGGCGCAACGGTGCGTCATCGCGCTGTCATGATGTTGTCGCCGGGTTGTCATGATGGCTTGCCGAGTCCCTAGAGCCTAGAGGCCATTTCCAAAAGATGCTGGCGTCGTTGCGCGGCCTTGGCCGATCCACTTGTACTGTCTGCGGCCGCCCGCCTGGCCAGAACCGCTTCGCTTCATGTTGAAACAGCCTCTTACTTTTCCGCTATCCACCCCGCCACGGCTTTCACCACTTGCGGCTCGATCCCGTTGAACCCGTGATAGGACATGGCCTCGCACGGGTCTCCCACGCTGTTGCCGCCGGCAAAGTGGATCAGTCCGGCCTTGGGGGTCTTGGCCAGCTTGTCCATCAGTCCTTGCACCTCGTTGTATGGGCACTGCTTGCAGCCATCCTGTTCGTGATGGACCACAAGCACGGGTATCTTGAGTTTGTCGAGGGCCATCGCCGGCACCTGATGGCCGCGATCGTCGCGCAGGATGGTGGCGGTCAGCACGATGCCATCGGGGCCGCCATCGTCCGCCAGCCGGATCGCGGTGGACGCCACCGACTGGGTGCCGCGGCTGGTGCCGACCAGCCAGACGGGCAGGTGGGTGTGGCTGCGCATCCAGGCGATCACGGCCTTGGTGTCTTCGGCATGCTCGGCGGACAGGCGAAAACCGCTCAGGTAGGGCCAGGACAGCCGGTCGCTCGGCGCATCGATGACGGCAACCGCGAGGCCGTTGTCGACGAAGAGCTGGCGGGAGCGCACCAGGAAATTGCCGGCGCCCCAGGCAAGGCTGCCGTTGGGGTAGATACTCAGGCCACCATGCGCGCCTGCGTAGAGGATCACCGCCGCCGTGGGCTGTGCGGGCGCCAGATACAGGAAGCGCTGCGTCACGCCTGGGCGGGTCGGGATGTCAACCACCTGTGGCGCGGTTTGTGCGCGTGCGGCCAGGGTGCCGAGCAGCAGCGTGAGGCAGAGCGTGGCCTGGCGCAGCCATCGCGGCGGCGTGTTTGCTTGGCGGCAAGGCATGGGTTGTCTCTCCGGGGTTCGATCTGGCTGGCGGGCACGGCGCCCGTGGCTGCGCAGCAAGATAGCACCGGCGGCGAGGATGACCAATCCACGCTAACCCCGGCTTCGCCGTCTATGCCTCCGATCCCACCGATCCACCTATGCCACGGCGCTGACCCGATACACGCAGCGCCGCGCGTTGCTCAGCAAATGCTCTTCGCGCGTGACGGTCGCTTGCGCGCCAACGACCTCCTGGAAGATCCGCAGCTCGGCCCGGCAGAACCCCTGGCAGGTCTGGGCAGCGGCGCAGATCGGGCAATGGTCTTCGATCAGCAGCCAGTCCTTGCCGTCTTGCTCAAGGCGCGCCATGTAGCCTTCGGCCTGGCGCAGCGCGGCGAGCGTGGCCAGCCGCTGCTGCAACTCGCCCTGGCCGGCGACCGCCGCGAGATATTGCGCGCGGGTTTCCGACTCGCGCTGGCCGATCAGCTTGTCCATGCCTTCTTCGCCGAACAACTGCCGCACCGATCCGATCAGCTGGATGGTGAGTTGCGCGTGGGTATCGGGAAAGCGGCCGTGCCCGCTGGCGGTGAGGGTCCAGTCCTGGCGCGGCCGGCCTGCGCCGCTGGCGTTTTGCTGGCGGCCCTCGATCAGCCCGGCGGCGAGCAGCTTCTGCACCTGCTGGCGCGCGGCCTCGGCGGTGCCGCCCAGCGCCTGGGCGATCTGCGTGGTCGATGCCGCGCCCTTGGTCTTCAGCAGGAACAGGATGCGATCACCCGGAGACCCTGTAGGGTTATCCAAGTTATTGTTTGCATAATTCATGGGCGCGTCCTAATATCCAAAAACTGTCTTGGATATTAGGGCAGGCGGGCGGCAAAGTCGAGCCTGTCCTGCATCTGGCCAAGCCGATCAACGCTGTCTCAACGCTGAATATCAAGGAAATCGTCCCATGCAAGCCGCTCGTACGCAACACGCATCGCGTCAGCTCACCATGCTCAATCCGCTTGGTCTCTATGATCCCAGCGCCAACGGTTACTCCCATGTGGCGATGGTCGCGCCCGGTGCGGGCCTGGTCTGCGTGGCCGGGCAGGGTGGGGAGCGCGCTGACGGCAGCCTGCCTGACAGTTTCGAGGCGCAGGTGCGCCAGGCCTTCGACAACCTGGGCGTGGCGCTAGCCGCCGCGGGCGCGCAACTGCGCCATGTGGCCAAGCTGACCGTGCTGGTGGTGGATCACGACGAGGCACGCCTGGGCGTGCTGGCGGCGGCGGTGGAGCGGGCCTGGGGCGATGCGCCCAAGCCGGCGTGCACCTTGATTCCGGTGCCGCGGCTGGCGCTGGACGGGATGTTGTTTGAGGTGGAGGCGCTGGCCGTGGCGGAGGGCACAACGTCCTCCGCGTCCTCCGCTGCGGTGTAGCCGGTGCCAGTGCGCGGCACGCCGGTGTTGGGCTCAGGCCGCCAGCTTGGGTTGGCGGGACGGCTGAGGCTGTCCCGCCTGGGTCTCGCCAAACTGCGGATGGCGCGCGAACAGCTCGGCCACCCAGCTGACGAACACGCGCACCTTGGCCGACAGGTGGCGGTTCTGCGGGTACATCGCGGCGATCGGCAACGAGTCCGTGGGCCAGTCGGGCAGTACTTCAACCAGCCGGCCGCTTTCCACATAGGGCAGCGCCATGGCCCGCGAGATGCGGGCGATGCCGTGGCTTTCCAGCGCGCAGCTCAGGTAGACGTCGCCATCGTTGGTGGAAATGGACGAGGGCAGCAGCATTTCCGTGCGCTGCTCGCCTTGCCCGAGCGGCCACGGTATTTCGCGGCCGGTGCGGTTGGACAGGTAGTTCACGGCCCGGTGTTGCACCAGCTCGCTGGGCTGGGTAGGTGTGCCGTTGCGCTTGAGATAAACCGGCGAGGCGTAGAGCCCCAGCCGCAGCTCGCCGATGCGGCGCGCCACCATGGTGTCGTCCACCGGGTCGCCCACGCGCAGCACCACGTCCACGCCTTCCTTGAGCAGATCGATGGGCTTGCCGTTGATGGTGAGTTCCATCTTGAGCTCGGGGTAGGCGGCAAAAAACTCATGCAGCTTGGGGATCAGCACGAGCCGCGCCAGCCCGGCGGTGGTGTCCACGCACAGCGTGCCGCGCGGCGTGTTGTTCTGGTGGGTGAGGGATTGCTCGGCCTCTTCCACATCCGCCAGGATTCGCACGCAGCGCTCGTAATAGGCGGCGCCGTCGGTGGTCACGCTGATGCGCCGGGTGGTCCGGTGCAGCAGCTTCACGCCAAGATGGGTTTCCAGGTTCTGGATCAACCGGGTGAGGGTGGCCTTGGGCAGGTCCATGGCCTCGGCCGCGCGCGCAAAGCTGCCGACATCCACCACGCGGGTGAAAGCCTGCATTGATACGAGACGATCCAYGTTCACTCCCCTGGGTAAGGAAACAAGCGGGCCTGGCTGGCGGGGCAGGCACCCGGGTGGGGTGCGGCCCGGCGTGGCCCATGACGGCTTGCGCGGCTGCGGAAGTGCGGGAGTGGATCACAAAATGGATGACCTTGCACAGCGAAGGGTTTCCCGGGCGCCACATGCCCGATTATTTCACCGGGGAAACAGTGCATTGGTAAAGCCTCGCTTTATCCCACCTTCATCAACCACCATAATTCGGTGCATCGCAATATGCAATGGATGCGTCGCCCTCGCGCCGCACGTCACCGACATGTCGCCCTCGCAATCGAAAGCCGCAGCAGCAGCCTTAACCGCCGAACTGGCCGAGGGGCGCGTGACCGAGCACACGGTGGAGAGTTGCGGGCGCACTATCACGGTGCACCTGAACTACCCGCCGGGCTATCCGGAGGGCAAGGCCGCACCGTTGCTGCCGTGGCTGATCTACCTCCATGCGGGCGGCTTTGTGGAAGGCAGCCCGGAGAAATCCCAGCGCCTGGCGCGCTCGCTGGCCGCGACCATGCCTGCGGTGGTGGTCACCCCGGCGTATTCGCTGGCCCCCGATTTTCCGTTCCCGGCGGCGCCGGAGGACGTGTTTCATACCGCCGAATGGGTGCTGCGCCATGCGCGCCGCCTGAAGGTGGACAAGCTGCGCTTTGCGCTGGTGGGCGAAGAGGCGGGCGGCAACCTGGCGATCGCGCTGTCGCAGATGCTGCGCGACCGCGGCTTGCCCGAGCCGCGCGCGCAGTGGCTGATCCGCCCGGTCACCGACCCGTGCCTGCAGCACGCCTCGTGCTCGGTCGGGCAGGGCGGGCGCAGCGTGCCGCTGGAAATGCTCCAGCGTCTGGCGGGCTACTACCGCGATTACCTGCCGACCCCGGCCGCCAGCGTGCATCCCTACGCGGCCCCGGCGCTGTCCTCGCGGCTGGCAGGCCTGCCGCCCACCTTTGTGCAGGTGGCAGAAGAAGATGCATTGCGCGCCGAAGGCGAAGCCTTCGTCAGCCGCCTGCAGACGGCCAGTGTGCCGGCGCAGGTCCAGATCATGCCCGGTGCCTGTGGCGCCGGCGTGGAAGTGTCCCACGACCGATGTCAGGTGTGGATAAACGAAGGCGCGCGCTACCTGCAAGGCTATCTTGCCGGCGGCGACGACGCCTCACCCAAGGCCGAACGCCAGACAGGAGCCAGCCCGCCCGGCTGATCCGGCGTTACCAATAAGCCAAGCCGGACTGCGACAAGCAGGCGTACCGGGCGCGCTCCTTTTGCGCGCTCCGGCGGGGGCGTTCGTCCTATTTTTGCTTTCCAGTTGAAGAAAACCCGCAGACGGAATACGGAGTCAAGAACATGAATCAGCAAACTCGACGCACCATGATTGCCCTGGCCATCGTCGCAGTGCTCGGCGCTGGCCTGGCCACCTCGATCTTCAAGCCCTGGCACGCCGGCGAGGCGCAGGCCGTGCCTGGCCCGGCAGCACCGACCACCGTGGACGTGGCAGCGGCCCTTGGCAAGACCATCACCGAATGGGATGAGTTCTCCGGCCGCCTGGAAGCGGTGGACCGGGTTGAGATTCGCGCCCGCGTTGGCGGCACCATCGATGCCGTGCACTTCCGTGAAGGCGCGCTGGTGAAGAAGGGCGATCCGCTGTTTACCATCGACCCGCGTCCTTATGCCGCGGAGGTAGCGCGTGCGGAAGCTGCGCTGGCCGCCGCGCAAGTGCGTGCCGGCCACGCGCAGACCGAACTGGCCCGCGCGCAGCGCCTGGTGCAGGACAACGCGGTATCGCGCCGCGAGTTCGATGAGCGCGACAACGGTTCGCGGGAAGCCATCGCCAATGTGCGTGCCGCGCAGGCCTCGCTGGATGCGGCTCGCCTTAACCTGACCTATACGCGCATCACCGCGCCGGTCAGCGGGCGCGTATCGCGCGCCGAGATCACGGTGGGCAACCTGGTGGCGGCCGGTGCCGGCACGCCGGTGCTGACCACGGTGGTGTCGGTCTCGCCGGTGTATGCCAGCTTCGAGCTCGATGAGCAGACCTACCTGCGTTATACGGCGGAGAAGACGTCCGGAGCGTCCGGTGGCGAAGGTGGCCAGTCAAAGCTCCCGGTGTTCCTGGGCCTGGCCAACGACGAGGACTATCCGCGCGAGGGCCGTATCCAGTCGCTGGATAACCGGCTCGACACCAAGAGCGGCACCATCCGCGTGCGCGCCGTGTTCGACAACCCGGACGGCCGCCTGCTGCCGGGGCTGTATGCGCGCATCAAGCTCGGCGGCGGCTCGCCGCACCCGGTGGTGCTGATCAACGACCGCGCCATCGGCACCGACCAGGGCAAGAAGTTTGTGCTGGTGCTGGACGGCGCCAACAAGCTGGCCTATCGCGAAGTCACGCTTGGGCCCTCGTATGAAGGGCTGCGTGTGATCCGCCAGGGTTTGAAGGCCGACGAGAAGATCGTGGTCAATGGCCTGCAGCGCGTGCGCCCCGGCATCACGGTCGCGCCCAAGCCGGTCGATATGGCATTCAAACGCGAACTGGATCAACGCGGCGAATCGGCTGACCGCAAGCAAGCGGCCACGGAGAAAACCACGGATAAGGCGGCCGACGGAAAGCCGGTGACCTGAGCCGATCCGGCATGAACCGCCTGAGCTGAATCCGCCAAGGGTTTGCTCCCCTCTCCCGCATGGCGGAAGAGGGGCAGGGGCAGGGGGAGAGGGCGGGCGCATCCACCGTGCGCCGGCTTTGACAGTACCTCTCCCCCGAGGCCAAGCCATTTTTTAGCTTCCCCGCTCCACATGGCGCCTGCCATTCAGGCCGCCAGGGGGAGCCCTTTCGCCAAGACTGCCGAGACTGAGATGAATCTCTCGAAATTCTTTATCGACCGGCCTATCTTTGCCGGCGTGCTATCGGTGCTGATCTTCCTGATCGGCGCCATCTCGATGTTCAAGCTGCCCATCTCGGAGTATCCCGAGGTGGTGCCGCCGTCCGTGGTGGTGCGCGCGCAGTATCCGGGCGCCAACCCCAAGGTGATTGCCGCTACCGTGGCGTCTCCGCTGGAGGAGCAGATCAACGGCGTCGAAGACATGCTCTACATGTCGTCGCAAGCCAATAGCGATGGCCTGCTGACGCTGACCGTCACGTTCAAGCTCGGCACGGATCCGGACAAGGCCCAGCAGCTCGTGCAGAACCGCGTGGCGCAGGCCGAGCCGCGCCTGCCGGAGGACGTGCGCCGCCTGGGCATCACCACCGTGAAAAGCTCGCCCGACCTGACCATGGTGGTCCACCTGGTCTCGCCGAACGACCGCTACGACATGACCTACCTGCGCAACTACGCGGTGATCAACGTCAAGGACCGCCTGGCGCGGATCCAGGGCGTGGGCCAGGTGCAGCTGTTCGGCTCGGGCGACTATTCCATGCGCGTGTGGCTGAACCCCGAGAAGATGGCCGAGCGCAAGCTGGTGGCCGCCGACGTGGTCAAGGCGATCCGCGAGCAGAACGTGCAGGTGGCCGCCGGCGTGATCGGCGCCTCGCCCGCGCTGCCGGGCGCTGACCTGCAGCTCTCGGTAAACGCGCAGGGCCGCTTGGAAACCGTGGAGGCCTTCGGCGATATCATCGTGGCGACCTCGCCCGATGGCGGCGTGACCTACCTGAAGGACGTGTCCCGCATCGAGCTGGGCGCGTCGGAGTACGCGCTGCGCTCGCTGCTGGACAACAAGTCCGCGGTGGCCATTCCGATCTTCCAGGCTCCTGGCTCCAACGCCATCCAGATCTCGGACGACGTGCGCAAGACCATGGAGGAGCTCAAGCAGAACTTCCCCGATGGCGTGGACTACAGCATCGTCTATGACCCGACGCAGTTCGTGCGCCATAGCATCGAGGCCGTGACCCACACGTTGTTCGAAGCCATCGCGCTGGTGGTGCTGGTGGTGATCCTGTTCCTGCAGACGTGGCGCGCCTCGGTGATTCCGCTGCTGGCCGTGCCGGTGTCGATCGTGGGGACGTTCGGGCTGATGCACGCCTTTGGCTTCTCGATCAATGCGTTGTCACTCTTCGGGCTGGTGCTCGCCATCGGGATCGTGGTGGACGATGCGATCGTGGTGGTGGAGAACGTCGAGCGCAATATCGCCGAGGGGTTATCGCCAAAAGAGGCCACCTACAAGGCCATGCGCGAGGTGAGCGGCCCGATCATCGCCATCGCGCTGACGCTGATCGCCGTGTTCGTGCCGCTGGCCTTCATGACGGGCCTGACCGGTCAGTTCTACAAGCAGTTCGCGCTGACCATCGCCATCTCGACCATCATCTCGGCCTTCAATTCGCTGACGCTGTCGCCGGCTTTGTCCGCGCTGCTGCTGCGCGGCCACGATGCGCCGAAGGACTGGCTCTCGCGCGGCATGGATCGCGTGCTGGGTGGCTTCTTTGGCCGCTTCAACCGCTTCTTTGGCGCCAGCGCCGATCGTTACGGCAAGGGTGTGAGGGGCGTGATCTCGCGCAAGACGGCAGTGTTCGGCGTCTACGCCGTGATGCTGGCACTGACCTGGGGTGTGTTCCAGCTGGTGCCCAAGGGCTTTGTGCCGGCGCAGGACAAGCAGTACCTGGTGAGCTTTGCCAAGCTGCCCGACGGCGCCACGCTGGACCGCACCGAAGACGTGATCCGCCAGATGTCCGACATCGCGCTCAAGCAGCCGGGCGTGGAATCGGCGATTGCCTTCCCGGGCCTGTCGATCAATGGCTTCACCAACAGCCCGAGCGCCGGCATCGTCTTTGTCTCGCTCAAGCCGTTTGAAGAACGCAAGACCAAGGAACTGTCGGGCAACGCCATCGCAGCGCAGCTCAACGGCAAGTACGCCGCGATCCAGGACGCCTTCATCGCCGTGTTCCCGCCGCCGCCGGTTCAGGGCCTGGGCACCATCGGCGGCTTCAAGATGATGATCGAGGACCGCGCCGCGCTGGGTTACGACGCCTTGTTCGACGCAACCAACGCCTTTACCACCAAGGCGCGCGCCACGCCTGAGCTGGCCGGTATCTTCACCAACTACCAGGTCAACGTGCCGCAGCTGGATGTAAAGCTGGATCGGGTGAAAGCCAAGCAGCTGGGCGTGCCGGTGACGGATGTGTTCGACACGCTGCAGACCTACCTCGGCTCGGCCTATGTCAACGACTTCAACAAGTTTGGCCGGACCTACCAGGTCAAGGTCCAGGCGGATGCGCAGTTCCGCGCTCACGCCGAGGACATCCTGCAACTGAAGACGCGCAACAGCGCGGGCGACATGGTGCCGCTGTCGTCGCTGCTCACCGTCAACCAGGGCTTTGGCCCGGACAGCGTGATCCGCTACAACGGCTTTACCGCGGCCGACATGAACGGCGGCCCGGCCCCGGGCTTCTCCTCGGGCCAGGCGCAAGCCGCGGCCGAGCGCATTGCGGCCGAGACGCTGCCCAAGGGCATCAAGTTCGAGTGGACCGACCTGACCTACCAGGACATCCTGGCCGGCAACGCGGGGGTATGGATCTTCCCGCTGTGCGTGCTGCTGGTGTTCCTGGTGCTGGCCGCGCAGTACGAAAGCCTGACCTTGCCGCTGGCCGTGATCCTGATCGTGCCCCTGAGCCTGCTGGCTGCCATGACTGGCGTGTGGCTGACCAAGGGCGACAACAACATCTTCACGCAGATTGGTTTCATCGTGCTGGTGGGGTTGTCAGCGAAGAACGCGATCCTGATCGTGGAGTTTGCGCGGGAACTGGAGCATGAAGGCCGCTCCATCGTGGCCGCCGCGATCGAAGCCAGCCGCCTGCGCCTGCGCCCGATCTTGATGACGTCGTTCGCGTTCATCATGGGTGTGGTGCCGCTGGTGGTGTCCACCGGCGCGGGTGCCGAGATGCGCCATGCGATGGGCGTGGCGGTGTTCGCCGGCATGCTGGGCGTGACCTTCTTCGGGCTGTTCCTGACGCCCGTGTTCTACGTGGCGCTGCGCCTGCTGGCGACCCGTGGCATGCGCCGCACGGTGTCGGACGCGCCGTCGGCGAGCCACAAGGCTATCGCCTCCGCTGAATAACGGTGATCGACATGAATGCAACATTGACATCCAAGATGACATCGCGACTCCCCGCGGCGCTGCCGCGCCTGGCCACGCTGGCCGTGGCCCTGATCCTGGCGGGCTGCTCGCTGGCGCCGACCTACAAGGTGCCGGAAAGCGCGACCGCCGCCACGCCGGCCTACAAGGAAGCGATGGCTGCGCAAGCCGAAGGCACGCAATGGAAGGTGGCCACGCCGGCAGAAGGCGCGCAGCGCGGCGAATGGTGGAAGATCTTCGGCGACGCCGATCTCGACCGCCTGATTGCCACGGCCACCGAGTCCAACCAGGACCTGGCGATCGCCGCGGCGCGCCTCAAGCAGGCCCGCGCCTTCACCGGCGTGGCCGAGGCCGACCAGTACCCGCAGTTGAGCGTGGGCCTGGACCCGACCCGCACCCAGTCCTCGGCCGCCTCGCAGGGGTTGCCGGACGGCACGCGGGTGGCGCCGCAGACGGTGCTCAAGGCACGCGCCATCGCCAGCTACGAGCTCGACCTGTTCGGCCGCGTGGCGGACAACGTCAAGGCGGCGCGGGCGGAAGGCGACGCTGCCGAAGACCTGTATCGCTCGGTGTTGCTAGCGCTGCAGGCGGACGTTGCGCAAGCCTACTTCGCGCTGCGCACGCTGGACAGCGAGCGCGACCTGCTCAACGCCACCATCACCTTGCGAGAGGACGCGCTCAAGCTGCTCAAGCGCCGGTTCGACGAAGGCGAGACCACGGACCTCGACCCCGCCCGCGCCGAAGCCGAGCTGGGTACGGCCCGCGCGGATCTGGCCAGCATCGAACGCCGCCGCGCCAACCAGGAGCACGCGCTGGCGGTACTGACGGGGGCGCCGCCGGCCGCCTTCACGCTGGCCGCGCGCCCGCTGGACGCGGCGCTGATCTCCGTGCCGGCGGGCCTGCCCTCCGACCTGCTGGAGCGCCGCCCCGACATCGCCCAGGCAGAGCGCCTGATGGCGGCGGCCAACGCGCGCATCGGCGTGGCAAAGGCCGCGTTCTATCCGCGCATCACGCTCACCGGCTTGTTCGGCTTTGAATCGAACGACCTGTCGAACCTGTTCAAGTGGTCGTCACGCGCGTGGATGCTGGGCCCGCTGGTGGGCAGCACGATTGCCGCGCCGATCCTCGACGGGGGCCGCAACAAGGCCAACCTGGCGGCGGCGCGCGCGCAGCACGAGGAAGCGGTGGCGAGCTACCGCCAGAGCGTGTTGACGGCGATGCGCGAGGTGGAAGACAGCCTGGCAGACGTACGCTGGCTGAGCCAGCAGGCCGGCGCATTGGACGGCGCACTGGGCGGCGCCCGCCGCGCGGCCAAGATCTCGCGCAGCCGCTACGAAGCGGGCGCAGTGGATTACCTGACGGTGATCGACGCGGATCGTACGGTGCTGCAGTCGCAGCGCGATGCCAACCAGGTGGCCGGGCTGCGCGCCTCCGCCACGGTGGCGCTGGTGCGCCGGCTGGGCGGCGGCTGGGGGCCGTTGCCGGATGCCGCACCCAGCGTGGCGCAGGCGGGCACTGGCCCGCTGGCATCGAACCACTGAGTCCTGGCGCCAGGCCTTCAAAACGCGGCAACCGCCCTCGCGCGGTTGCCGCGTTTTGTCATTGCCGCGCCAACGTGGCCAACAAATCTGACTACACTAAAAGCACCTCGGCCACCCCAGCCGGAAAGGGCCGCAGGCCTTACCGCAGCCCGCCGGCGCATTGTTTGTCCAGGCCTCCACCATGAGCAGGCGGCGAACCCACAGTACGCGAACCCACAGTAGGCGGACCCACAAACGGCGGACCCTGTTCGTCGGGTTCCTGGTTCTGGCGGGCGCGGCGGCCGTGCTGTTGCTCCCGTTGCCGCGGCCGTGGCGCGCCGTTACGCATATCGTCAACGAGGTGACGATCGCGCAACCCGATGCCGTGGTGTTCGACTACGTTTCCACGCCCGCCAACTGGCCCAACTGGCATCCATCCTCGCTCGCCGTGACTGGCGCCTCGGCCGGTCATTCGCTCCTGCCCGGCGAGCAGGTCACCGAGACCTTCCTGGTAGCCGGGCGGCGCGGCCAGGTGGTGTGGACTGCGGTGGAGCGCAGCCCATCCTCGGCCTGGACGATCCAGGGCACCATCGACGGGCGCGAGGCGGGCGCGGTCCGCTACACGCTCGCCCAGACGCCGGAGGGCACGCATTTCCGGCGCGAATTCAGCTACGCCGCGCCGAATCTGCTCTTTACGCTGACTAATTGGCTGGTGCTGCGAAAGCGCATTGAGGCCGAGTCGGCCGAGGCGGTGACGCGGCTGCGGGCGGTGCTGGAGGCCCGCAAGCCCTCGCCCGGCACGGGCGGCTGATCAGCGCGCCGCCTGGGCCGCCGCGTCCGGGCTGGCTACCGGCCGAGCCAGCGCGAGCAACAGCAGCGCACAGAGCAACGCCGCCGCCAGGTTGTAGCCCATCGCGCCGGCAAACGCGTGGGCATAGCGTTGCGCGCTGCCGATGCCGATACCGATACCGCCTTCGGTTTGCAACGCCCGCTGGAAGAACATCCCCGCGATGGCGATGCCGAATGCGCCGCCCACTTGCTGCATGGTGGACACCAGCCCGGACGCCATGCCGGCCTGCGCCTCCCGTGCAAGGCCGAGCACGAGATTGAGCAGCGGCGTCATCAGCATGCCCTGGGCCAGGCCAAACAGGATCAGCGCGGGCACCAGATGCCAGGGCACCAGCATGGCGCCTGCCGTCACCACCTGGAGCGTCAGGGCGGTGTGCGCCGCGGCGTACAGCAAGGCCGCCACGGCGAGCACGGCGTTGCCGAAGCGGCCCACCAGCCGGGGCGCCCATATCGACGCGGCGACGAATCCCACGCTGGCCGGCGCGAACACGCTGCCGGCCAGCAGCGGGCCGACGCCCAGCCCGGCCTGCAACAGCAGGGCGAAGCACAGGAAGAACGCGCTGGCCGTGGAGTACACCAGCAGCACCACCAGCGTACCCAGGGCAAAGCGGCGCTGGGCGAACAGGGCCAGGTCCACCAGCGGAGCGGACCGGCGCCGTTCCACGCGCACAAAGCCGGCCAGCAAGGCGGCGGCCAGCGCCAGCGAGGCAAAGGCCCAGCCCGGCCAGCCGCGCGCGGGGCCCTCCAGCAGCGGCACCAGCAGCAGCGTCAGCCCGGCGCTGGCCAGCAGCACGCCGGGCCAGTCCAGCCCGCTTGCGGGCGAGCCGGGCGCTGCCATGGCCCGCGATTCGGGGATGCGCCGCGCGGCCAGCATGGCAGCCGCGCCCACCGGGATATTGATCAGGAAGATCAGGCGCCAGCCGAGGCCGAACAGATCGCTCTGCACCAGCAGGCCGCCCAGCACCTGGCCGGCGATGGCGGCCAGGCCAAGCGTCATGCCGAGCAGGCCGAAGGCGCGGCGGCGCGCGGCCTCGTCAAAGCTGACGCGGATCACGGCGTAGATCTGGGGGAACAGCAGCGCGGCGGCGGCGCCTTGCAGCACGCGCGCCGCGATCAGCAGCGCCGCGGTAGGGGCCACGCCGCACAGCGCCGAGGCTAGCGTGAAGCCCGCCATGCCGAGCGCGAACAGCCGCCGCCGGCCGTGGAGATCGCCCAGGCGGCTGCCGGTGATCAGCAGCACGCCGTAGGCCAGTTCGTAGGCCGCCACAACCGCGCCGATCTCGCCGAAGCTGGCGCCCAGGTCAGCCTGGATGGAAGGAATCGCCACATTGACCACGAACAGGTCGAAGACGGTGACAAAGCCACCTAGCAACAGCACGAACAGCACGGGCAAGCCGCTTGGAGAGGGCATGGGGGATCCTGTTGAATACGCAGGCCCGCATTCTCAGCTGCTCGTTAAAGTATTACAATTTAACTCCTTATGCTATTACAGCAGGCAATAGGCTAATTCCATGCAGCTAGTTCCATGCCCCTAATTCCATGCCGCCACGCACCCTAGACCGCACACGCGCCGCGTTGGCGGACTTCCTGCGCCAGCGGCGCGAGTGCATCTCTCCCGCGCAGGCGGGCCTGCCCAGCGCCGGCCGGCGCCGCACCCCGGGGCTGCGCCGCGAGGAGGTGGCGGCGTTGGCCGGCGTGGGCCTGACCTGGTACACCTGGCTGGAGCAGGGGCGCGAGATCGGCGTTTCGGCGGCGTTCCTGGAGAACCTGGCGCGCGTGCTCCGGCTGGACGCCGCCGAGCGGCGCCACCTGTTTCTGCTGGCGCACCAGCGCCCGCCGGCCGAGAGCGGGCGCACCTGGTGCACGGTGCCGCCGCTGGTGCGCCGGTTGATGGACGACCTGCCGCTGCGGCCTGCCTATGTGCTCAACCTGCGCTGGGATGTGCTGGCGTGGAACGCGGCGGCCGAGCGCGTGTTTGGCTTTGGCGCTTGCGCGCCGGGCCATCGCAATATGCTGCGCATGATCTTTCTGGACCCGGCCATGCGCGAGCGCTTTGCCGGCTGGGAGGCACAGGCGCCACAGATGCTGGCGAGCTTTCGCCGCGACCTGGCCCGCGCGCCGGACGATCCGACCCTGCTTGAGCTGGTGGACGAGCTGGAGCGCGCGGCGCCGGATTTCAGGCAATGGTGGCGCCAGCACGATGTGCAGGGCGTTTGCAGCGGCATCCGCGCCTTGTGGCTGGATGCGGTGGGGACGGTGCGCTGCGAGCATGCCACGCTCACTGCGGACGAGGAGCGTCACCTGCGGCTGGTGGTCTATGCGGCGGTTGCGGGGGAGCCTGGCAGCGAGGCGTTCGAGGCGTGGCTGGCCAGCGGCATCGGCAGCGGTGCGTGCGCGCCGGCCGTATACTGATCGTGCAATTCAATCGGAGTCGATGGTGTCGGTAGAAAACCTGGCGTCCCCTGCAGGACGCACCCCAGAAGCGGCAGCTACGCCGGAGCCGGCAGCGCAAGCATTGCCGCCCAAGCCTGTGGCGCCGCCCACGCCGGATATCAATGATTGCTGCGGCAATGGCTGCGATCCCTGCATCTTCGACCTGCACGCCGCGGCGATGGAGCAGTACCGCGCCGAGCTCAAGGCTTGGCTGGCGCTTGCCGGCCAGACGGCCGATGCCGGCGCGGGTGGTCCCAGCTTCTGACCCGGCTGGCACGCCACAAGCACCAGACACGTACCTCACGAGGAGCCTGCCTTGACCGTCGCCGACCGGAATATGCTGGCTGATCTCCACGCGTTCGTGCGGGACCATCCGCGCCTGCTGGTGCTGACCGGGGCTGGCATCAGCACCGATTCCGGCATTCCCGGCTACCGTGACGCGCAGGGCACCTGGCAGCGCACGCCGCCCGTGCAGGCGCAGGATTTTTTTCGCTCGCATGCGGTGCGCCAGCGTTACTGGGCGCGCAGCATGCTGGGCTGGCCGGTGCTTGCCAACGCACAGCCCAACGCCGCGCACTTCGCGCTGGCTCAGCTGCAAGCGGCAGGCTATGTGCGCCAGCTTGTCACCCAGAACGTGGACGGCCTGCACCAGCGCGCTGGCAGCACCGGCGTGATCGAGCTGCATGGCCATGTGGGCAGCGTGATCTGCCTGCAATGCGGCACGCGCCGCCCGCGCGCCTCGCTGCAGGCGCAGCTCGAGGCGGACAACCCGGCGCTAGCCGAACTGCGCGCGCTGCCGGCTTCCGACGGCGATGCGCACCTGGAGCTGGCCAGCTTCGAGGCCGTGCATATTCCCGTGTGCGGGCATTGCGGCGGCGTGCTCAAGCCCGACGTGGTGTTCTTCGGGGAGTCGGTGCCGCGCGAGCGCGTGGATGCGTCCCTGCAGGCGCTGGATGAGTCAGATGCCTTGCTGGTGATCGGCTCGTCGCTCACGGTGTTCTCCGGTTACCGCTTCTGCCTGGCGGCGGAAAAGCTGGGCAAGCCGGTGGCGGCCATCAATCTTGGCCAGACCCGTGCCGATGCGCTGCTGGCGTTGAAGGTGGATGCCTCGTGCGCGGCGGCGCTGACGGACCTGGCCGGGCGGCTGGACTTGCCTGCGGGCGCCCCCGCCCACTAGACGCGCTCAGGGATCGCGCCGAGCCAGCGGATTGCCGGGGCCGGGCACCGGCAGCGTGCGCTGCGCATCGCCGGCGTGCAGGGTGTAGCGGTTTGCGGCGTCCGGTCCGTCGACGATTTGCAGGCCTTCGCGCAGCAGCCAGGCCCGGATCTGGGCCTCGGTGGCTTCCGGGTGAAACTGTGCGTGCAGGTTGCTGCCGCCATCGCTGCTGCTGCTGTCGATCTGGGGGGGGGCGTGCTGCCGCCGTGCGCCGGCAGTGCGGCGTTGCCGCTGTTGTAGCGTCCCACCAGCAGGCCGAATTGCAGCACCGCCAGCGTGGCGGCAACCAGGGCAAAGGGCTTGACCCAGCGGGCGCCGTTGGCGGCTTCGGCGGGCGGCGGTTGCGGGACGGGACGTTGCTTTGATTTGACCTCGTTCATTTTGCTGTCGCTCTTGCTGCCGCCATTGCTGCCGTTGTTGCTGTCGCGGGCAATGCGGACGCGGCATTGTATCGCTTCGAGGTGATCAATAAAGCTCACGTTGACGGGGAATCCGGCCACCCTCCGGCACTGGCTTGTGCCCGCTCGGCCTCAGCAAACGCCACCCTTCGTCAGAGGGGCGCTTGCTGCAGCCGCAAGGCATGAAAGCAAGCTAGGGAATCCCACTACAGCACTGGCGCGGATATTGCTTAAAATCCGCTGTTAATACTGTGAAATTTCACAAGGCGGGCAAAATGCAAGTAGCGAGTCTGGCCAGCGCTGGCCAGGAGCCGATTTGACGTGCCGCGCGCACTGCGGCGGGGCGCGGGTGTGGTGCTGTGGGTGCGGTGGGTGYGGTGAGTGCGGTGCGTGCGGTGCGTGCGGAGGCCCGGCGCCATGAATACGCGCTTTGTCGAAGCCTTCATGTGGGTGGCGCGGCTAGGCAGCTTTCGCGCGGCGGCCGAGAAGCTGCACATCACCCAGGCCGCCATGTCCAATCGCATTGCCTCGCTGGAGCAGGAGATTGGCGCGCGCGTATTCGAGCGCGAGGCGCGGGACCTGCGGCTCACGCCGGTGGGATTGCGCCTGCTTGGCTACGGCGAGCGGCTGCTGGAGCTGCAGCGGGAGATCATGGTGCTGGGGCGCGCCGGCCATGAGCTGCTGGGGCTGGTGCGCATCGGCGCCATCGAGAGCGTGGTGCATACCTGGCTGGTCGACTTCCTGCGGCACCTGCAATCATCCTATCCGGGCATCGAGGTGCAGATCACCTCAGAGACCACGGAAGGGCTGCACAAGACCTTGCGCGCCGGCGGCATCGATATCGCCTTGCAGACGGACCCCGCGGTGGGCGAGGGCATCACCAGCACGCCGTGCCTGCCGATGGCGATCGGGTGGGTCGGGCCGCCCGGCGCGGCGCAGCCCGATGAAGGGAAACTGGCCACGCTGCTGCAGCACCCGACCATCACCATGAGCCCGGGCTCGCAGCCGCACGTGGCGCTCAAGGAGTTGTACCGCAAGGCCGGGCTACCCGTTGGCAAGGTGCACTGCGTGAGCTCCATCGCGGCCATCGTGCGGCTGGTGAAGGCGGGCTTTGGCAATGCGCTGATGCCGCTGGCGCCGGTGCGTGAAGAGGTGGAGCGCGGCGAGTTGCGCGTGATCTGCTGCGATGTGCCGCTGCCGCACCAACGGCTGGTAGTGAGCCATCTCGACCATGCGGCGTCGGAGGCGATTCGCCTGGTGGCGGATCTGGCTTGCCGCGAATCGGATCGCTTTGTGCGTTCGCTGCCTGCACCGTTTGCGCCGGAGTGAGGCATGGCCGCGCGCTAAGCTGGTGCGCGAACGCAGCCGGATCGAACAGAAAAACTGATCGGAAACACCAAGAAAAACCCGTTTGTCGCGCGCGGCGATCGCGCCGATCATCAACTCACCGCTTTGTATTGGCGTGGCAACCGGAGAGTTTGATGAGCGAGATGTTCGCGACTGAAAGTTTGGCGATAGAGAGCGTGGCAGGCATGGCCCCGCAGGGCATGTTGTTTGTCGCGTCGAATGTGGATGCGGCCGACGAAGCCGATTTCAATCAATGGTACGACCGCGAGCACGTGGAAGAGCGCGCCCGCATCGAAGGCTTCATCTCTGCCGCGCGCTATGAAGCCGTGCAGGGCGGCCCCAAGTATCTCGGCCTGTATCGCACCGAGTCGCTCGGTGCTTTCACCTCCGCGGCCTACAAGGCGGCCTTTCGCCGCCAGACGCCGTGGTCGGTGGCCAACCTGGACCGCATGCGCCAGCCGATGCGCCGCGTGAGCGAAGTCACCGCCACGGTCGGGCAGGGCAGCGGCAGCTGGATTGCCGTGCTGCCGCTGGCGCAACCGGAGGATCCGCTGGCACTGGTCGACCTGGCGGGCGAGGTCGGCGGGCAACTGTCCGCGCAGCCTGGCTTTGTCCAGTCCTACCTGCTGATGCCCGACGCCGAGCTAAGCCAGCCGTTGCCCAAGGAGAGCCTGACCGACCGGCAACTGCTGCCCATCCTGGTGATCGAGAGCAGCGCCGAAGCCGCGAACGAGCAGGCACTGCAGGAAGCGGCAAAGCGCCTTGGCGCATCGATGCAGCAGTCTGCGCGCTACGCACTGAAATGGAAGCTCTTCTCCGGGGAGGTGGCGTGATGACCAACGCCAGCACGATTTCCACCGCGCAGGGCGCCGCAGGCACGCTCGATGCGGCCACGCACGCCGCCAAGCCCAGGATGGGCCGGCTGGCCGCGGCCAGCACCATCGGCACCACGCTGGAGTGGTACGACTTCACCGTCTACAACCTGATGGCCGCGTTGGTGTTCAACGCGGTGTTCTTCCCCTCGTTCGATCCGCTCACGGGCACGATCCTGGCGTTTTCCACCTATGCGGTGGGCTATGTCTCGCGCCCGCTTGGCGGCGTGCTGTTCGGGCATCTGGGCGACAAGCTCGGCCGGCGCTTCGTGCTGGTCGCCACGCTGATCCTGATGGGCGTGGCCACGGGGCTGATGGGCTTGCTGCCCACTTACATGTCGTGGGGCATCTGGAGCCCGATCCTGCTGGTGGCGCTGCGCTTCCTGCAAGGGGCGGCGATCGGCGGCGAATGGGCTGGCGCGGTCTTGCTGTCGATGGAGCACGGCGCGCAGCACCAGCGCGGGCGCAACGCGTCGTTCACGCAGGTGGGGCCGTCGTGCGGCACGCTGCTGGGCACCGGCTTTATCGCCGTGGTATCGCTGTGGCTGAGCCCGGAGGATTTCCAGGCGTGGGGCTGGCGCATTCCGTTCCTGTCGAGCGTGCTGCTGGTGCTGTTCGGGCTGTGGCTGCGCAAGGGCGTTGAGGAAACCCCGCTGTTCAAGGAGATGGAAGCGCGCAAGAGCACGGCCAAGACGCCGATCAAGGAAGTGTTCGTGGATCACTGGCGGCGCCTGCTGGTGGCCGGTGGCGTGCGCATCGGCTCCGACGTGCTCTATGCGCTGGTGGTGGTCTTCACGCTGACCTACGTGACCAGCGTGCTGCACCTGTCCCGGCCGCTGGCGCTGACCGCGACCATGATCGGCGCGGCGTGCAACGCCATCGCGGTGCCCTTGTTCGGCAGCCTGTCGGACAAGCTCGGCCGCCGCCCGGTGTACATAGCCGGGGCCTTGCTGGCCGTGGTGTGGGCCTTTGTGTTCTTCCGCCTGATGGACAGCGCGCAGCCGCTGCAGATCTGCGCCGCGGTGGTGGTCGGGCTGATCATCCACGCCATGATGTACGGCCCGCAGGCGGCCTTCGTGACCGAGCAGTTCCCCACGCGGGTGCGCTACGCCGGGTCCTCGCTGGCCTATACGCTGGCGGGCATCGTGGGCGGCGGCTTTGCGCCGCTGATCATCGCCAGCCTTTACAAGTCGTATGGCTCGACGCTGGCGATCTCGCTGTATGTCAGCGCCGCCGTGGCGCTGACGCTGGCGGCGCTGCTGGTGGCGCGGGAAACCGCGAAGAAGCCGCTCGAAAGCTGATCCGGCTAGCCCTCGAGCGCCGTCGCGAAGACCGTTTCGCGGCGGCCTTGCAGCAGCGCCTGGCGAAAGGAAAGCACATGGGCCGTGACCGCGTTGGCCGCTGCCGCGCCGTCGCCGTCGCGCAGCGCCTTCAGGATGGCACGGTGCTCGGCGCCGACCTCGGCCAGGTGCCCTTCGGACGACAGCGAAATGGCCCAGAAGCGCTGTGAGCGCGCGTGCAGCACCTTGAGGATTTCGATGAGGATCGGGTTGTCCGAGACCTGCGCGATTTCCTCGTGGAACAGGCGGTCCAGGTTGGTCACCTCGGGCAGGTTGCGCTGCGCCACGGCGTCTTCCACCTGGCTCAGCAGGCTTTCGAGCTTGCGCAGGCCGGCGGCGGTGATGCGCTCGGCAGCCAGCCTGGCGCACAGCGTTTCGTTGGCCAGGCGCACGTCGATCAGGTGCAGCGCATCGTCGATGGACAGTGGCGAGACCACCACGCCCTTGCGTGGCAGGATCTGGACCAGCCCTTCGTTGGCCAGCCGGTGCAGCGCCTGGTTGATGGGCGTGCGGCCGAGGTCAAGATCGTCGACCAGGGTGGAGATGTTGAGGTGCTCGCCGGGGCGGTAGACCAGTGTGGTCAGCCGCTCCCGCAGGCCGTTGTAGGCCAGCTCATTCTGCGATGGTTCTTCGGTCCTGGCCCGGGCGCGCGATGTGCCGGCGCTGCGGCGATCCACTGATGGCAAAACTCTCTCCCGACAACACGGCAACGCGTGCAAGGGCGATATCGTACTACCAAAAGCAGGCGCGGCCCGAGGCGCCTGGTCAATGCCGCATGCCTAATCCAGCTTGATGTCCGCCGTGCTGATCACGGCCTTCCACTTGGCCACTTCGGCCGCGGTGTGGTGGTTCAGCGCGGCGGGTTTGTAGGCGGCGTCCGGCAGCAGCTGGATGCCCTGGTCGGCGAGCTTCTTCGCAAACTCCGGGTCGGCGATGGCCTTGGCGAACGCGGCGTAGTTGCGCGCGATGACGTCCTTGGGCGTGCCCTTCGGCGCATACAGGCCATACCAGGTGGATGCCTCGAAGTTCGGCATCACGGTTTCCGCCACGGTGGGCACGTTGGGGAACTGCGGCACGCGCTGCTTCGCCGTCTGCGCGATGGCGACGACCTTGCCGCCCTTGACTTGCGGCAGGGCGGTGTTGGTCTGGTCGAACATGCCATCCACCTGCCCGCCCATGACATCGGTCAGGGCCGGGCCGGCGCCTTTGTACGACACCGGGGTCACCTTGATCCTGGCCTGCTGGGCGAACATGGCGGCGACCAGATGCGAGGTGGAGCCCACGCCCGCGTTGCCGAAGTTGAGCTTGCCCGGATTGGCGCTGGCAAAGGCGACCAGGTCCTGCACGGTCTTGAACTTCGAGTTCGCGCCGACCAGCAGCACCAGCGGCGTATCGGGGAAGCGGAACACGCCCTCGAAGTCCTTGACCGGGTCATAGGACAGCTTCTTGTATAGCGACGGCGCCGCGGCCATATAGCCCATATGCCCGACCAGGAAGGTGTAGCCATCGGGCGCGGCCTTTGCCGCCTTGCCCGCGCCAATGGTGCCGCCGGCGCCGGCCTGGTTCTCGATCAGCACCGGCTGGCCCAGATCGCGCCCGACGCGGTCCGCGATATTGCGGGCAAGCGCGTCGGTGGGGCCGCCGGCCGCGAAAGGCACGATCCACGTGACCGGGCGGGCGGGGTAGCTTTGCGCCAGCGCGCTGGTGGACAGGGCTAGCAGGGCCAGGGCGGCGCCCAGTTGCTTGGTCATTGTTGTCTCCATCATCAAGGTGGTATCGGTTGTTCTGAGATGACCGGTACTGCTTATATGTACATCTAAGAAATATGTTTGAACATATATTAGGAATCTGGCCAGCGACCGTCAAGCCGGATCCACATCTCGTTTACCCTTTACGCTTGGCTTGCGGGCCGCCAGGCGCTAGCATCTGCTACGCCTCAGGCACATCGATCGATCATTCAGGGAACCCATGGAGCCACGCCACGCCGAGTTGACCAAGGCACTTATTCACGACATCACGAGCGGGGTCTATCCGGTCGGGTCAAGCCTGCCGGGCGAACTGGAGCTGGCCGAAAAGCACGGCGTCAGCCGGGGCACCGTGCGGGTGGCGCTGATGCGCATCCAGGAGCTAGGCCTGGTCTCGCGCAAAAAGCGCGCCGGCACCCGGGTGGAAGCCGCCGCGCCGCGCAGCAGCGAGTACACGCCCAAGCTCTCCACCATCGACGAACTGGTGCAGTACGGCGCCGCCACGCAGCGCGTGATCCACGGCGCGCGCGAGATCGTGCTGGACATCGAGCTGGCCACCCGGCTGGGCTGCCCGCCGGGCTCGCGCTGGCTGCACATCGAATCCTCCCGCACCAACCCCGAAGCGCCAGCCCACCCGTTATCGTGGTCCGATATCTACGTGATGGCGGCTGACGGCAGCAAGATCCGCAAGCTGCTCAAGACGGATCCCAACCTGATCAGCGAGATGGTCGGCAAGACCACCGGGCGCCTGGTCAAGGAAGTGCGCCAGACCGTGCGCGCGGTGGGCGTGCCCGCCGCGCTCGCGGACGTGCTGGGCACCGCGCCCGATGCCCATGCGCTGGAATTCGTGCGGCGGTATTTCGACCAGTCGGACCGGTTGTTCGAAGTGGTGGTGAGCTTGCATCCGGCCGATCGCTTCACGTATTCGACGGTGCTGCAGCGTCAGGGCTGAGCTTCGCCGGTCCGGAGCTCGTCTGGAAACGGGGAGTCAAGGGATTTGCTTTCCGGTGGCGGGGCGTGTCATTATGTATAGACATAATTGATTCGCGCAGCCGCTGGTCCGCTTGCTGCGCCCACCCCGCCATGACCGTGATCTTCCAGGAAGACGTCGTCGACACCATTGCCGACGCGCTGCAGTACGTCAGCTACTACCATCCCGCCGATTTCGTGCAGGCGCTCAAGCGCGCCTTTGCCGCCGAGCCCGCTGGCGCGGCGCGCGATGCCATCGAGCAGTTGCTGGTCAACAGCCGCATGAGCGCCGAGGCGCACCGGCCGATCTGCCAGGACACCGGCGTGGCGCAGGTTTTCATGACCGTGGGCATGGACGTGCGCTTTGCGGCGCGCGATGGCGCAGCAAAGCTGTCCGTGCAGCAGATGGTGGACGCCGCCGTGCGCCGGGGCTACACGCACAGCGCCAATCCGCTGCGCGCCACCATGGTCGGCTCGGCACTGGGGGAGCGGCGCAACACCGGCGACAACACCCCGGGCTTCCTGCAACTGGAACTGGTGCCCGGCAACACCATCAAGATGACGGTGGTGGCCAAGGGCGGCGGCGGCGACGTGAAGGCGAAGTTCGCCACGCTCAACCCAAGCGATTCGCTGGTCGACTGGGTCCTCGCCGCCATCCCGCAGATGGGCGCTGGCTGGTGCCCGCCCGGTGTGCTTGGCGTTGGGGTGGGCGGCACGCCGGAGCAGGCCATGCTGGCGGCCAAGCGCGCGTTGTTCAGCCCCATCGACATCCATGCGCTGCGCGACAAGGGGCCCGCGAACGACACCGAGCGGCTGCGGCTGGAACTGTTCGAGCGCATCAACGCGCTCGGCATCGGTGCGCAGGGGCTGGGCGGGCTGGCCACCGTGCTGGATGTCAAGGTGGCCGCGCTGCCGTGTCACGCTGCGACGCTGCCGGTGGCGCTGATTCCCAATTGCGCGGCCACGCGTTTTGTCACGCTGGAGCTGGATGGCTCAGGCCCCGCGCGGCTGGAGCCGCCGCCTGCCGGCACCTGGGATGGCATTCCCGGCGCGTTGGCCGCCAAGCCCGGCCGCGTGGTCGACCTGGACAACCTGGATGCCGCGGAGGTGGCGCAATGGCAGGTTGGCGAGACCTTGCGGCTGCGCGGCCGCCTGCTGACGGCGCGCGATGCCGCGCACAAACGGCTGGTAGCCATGCTGGATGCGGGCGAGCCGCTGCCGGTGCCGCTGCGCAATCGCGCGATCTACTATGTGGGGCCGGTCGACGCCGTGGGCGACGAAGCGGTAGGCCCGGCAGGGCCGACCACGGCTACGCGCATGGACAAGTTCGTGCCGCAGTTGCTGGAGCAGACGGGCTTGCTGGTGATGATCGGCAAGGCCGAGCGCGGGCCAGTGGCCATCGAGGCCATCCGCCGCCACGGCGCGGCCTACCTGATCGCGGTGGGTGGCGCGGCCTACCTGATCTCCCGGGCGATCCGCAAGGCACGCGTGCTGGCCTTCGCGGAACTGGGGATGGAGGCCATCTATGAGTTCGAGGTGGAGGACATGCCTGCCACGGTGGCGGTGGATGCCACGGGGCGGTCGATACATCGGATCGTCGCGGGCTGAGGCCCGCAGCGCTCCGGGGAGCTACGCCTGGGGCCGATAGCGCCCGCGCAGCGGATCCAGCAGGCTGGTCAGGCCGTTGTGGTCGAGTTCGTGCATCAGGGCCAGCAGCTGGCCGATCTCGCCCGGCGGAAAGCCTTCGCGCGCGAACCAGTTCAGGTAGGTGCCCGGCAGGCTGGCGATGGCGCGGCCCTTGTACTTGCCATAGGGCATGGTGCGGGTGAGCAGGAGTGGCAGGTGTTCGGGATTCATGGAGCAACCTCAGGCGGGCCTCGGATGGCGCCGGCAGGGGGATGTTACCAGCGTGCCGCGCCCGGTTTGCCGCCGCCTGCCGCGCCGGGGTACGATCCTGACCTTATCGCTGACGAGGACAAGCAAGATGGCAAAGCAAGGCACAGGCGCTGGCCTGAAAAGCATCGCTCTGTTCGAGGCTGCCAAGGGTGTGCTGGTGATCCTGGTGGGGCTGGGCCTGGTTGCGCTGCTGCACCGGGACGCGCAGGCGCTGGCCGAGGCCATTGTCGCCCGCCTGCACCTGAACCCGGGGAGCCGCTACCCGACCATCTTCCTGTCGCTGATGGCCCATCCGAGCGACGCGCGCCTGTGGGCCATTGGCGGATCCGCCGCGATGTACGCAGCCATGCGCCTCACGGAGGCCTACGGCCTGTGGCGTCAGCGCGTGTGGGCGAAATGGCTGGGCGTATGGTCGGGCGCGGTCTACATCCCGGTGGAACTGTACGAGGCGGTGGTGCATCCCAGCGCGATTCACATCGGGCTGGCCATCGCCAATGTACTGATCGTGGCCTACCTGGCAAACAGCATCAGGCACAATCCGGCCGGCGCCTAGCCATCGCAGGCGCCTCCCGGCGTGGCCAGGCCAGCAATGCGCCAGCGGCCAGGCCGTACAGGTGGGCGCTGGCCACGACCGGGCCGCCCAGCCATGCGCCTGCGTCCTCGGCGGGCCCCGCCAGGATCTGCCAGCCCGCGCGCGCCGCCAGCGCGAGCAGCAGCATCGCCGCGAGGCCATCGCGGCGGGCCCGGGGCAGCAGGGCGACCATGGCAAGCCCGTAGTTGATGCCGGAGAAGCCCGCATAGCGGAGCAGCTCCGGCTCGCCGGCTAGCAGCAGCAATCCTGTCATGGCCGCCAATGGCGGCACCACGTGCCAGGCGCGCATGTGCGCCGGCAGGAGCGCAGCCAGCATCAGCAGCCCCGCCACGTTGAGCAGGCAATGTGCCCAGCCGAGATGCACGAAATGACAGCTCAGCAGGCGCCATGCTTCACCCGCGAGCATGGCCTCGCGATCGAAGCGCAGGGCCTGCATCAGCGCAGGCCCGGCAGCCTGGAGCGCGACCAGCGCCAGCGCCAGCAGCAGCCACCCGCCGGCGGCGCGCCGCCTGTCAACGTGCCTGTCAGCGTGCATGTCAGCGGCGCGCAACGCCGCCTGTAAAGCCGCCGGCAAAGCGGCGCCATGCCGCTGCGGCCAGGGCGCCGGCCAGAACCAGCAGCATCCACGTGTCCGCTGCGCCGGTCCCGGTGTCGCCGCCCTGGCTGGCGGTGGCGCCACCGGCATTGCCGTTGCCCGTACCCGCTTGCTCACCCTCCGGCGCAAGGCTGTCGTCGCGCAGTGCCAGGTCTACCAGCACCGGGTCGTGATCGGACGAACGGTAAGCATCCGGTGCGTAGAACGACGTTTGCTGATCCGTGCTCTTGAAGGCCACCGAGTACTCCAGGGCAATGGGCTCATCCGCATTGATATGCCACTCGCTGACCGCGCGGATGCGGCTCGCCGCAGCGTCATTGGCCAGCGCGTGGTCGATATAGCCGGCCTCGCCGCCAAAGACATAGCTATAGGCGCTGGCGCCGACGAAGCGCGCCACCATGTCGGCGTAGCCCTTGTCGGCAAAGAGGCGGATCGGGTCTTCCTTTGCGTAGCTGTTGAGGTCGCCGATCAGCAGCTTGCCGTCATCCGCGACGCCGGTGGGCGAGGTGGCAAGCCAGTCGGCGATCTTGCCGGCGGCGGCGAGGCGGGTCGGGTTCCAGCAGCTCTGGCCATCGCCCTGGTCGGCGTCGGCACCCGTGGACCCGGTGCAGCCCTTGGATTTGAGGTGGTTGACCACCACCGTGAGCTTGCGGGTCTGGCCAGGCAGGCGGAAGGTGCGGGCCAGGGGCTGGCGGTTCTTGTCGTCGATGGCCAGCGTGGCAGGCACGCCCACGGGCTCCACGGTGCGGCTGTTGTAGATCAGGGCGACCTTGATGGCGTCGCCGCCGAGCTTGTCCACGCCCGGGTCGACAAAACGCCAGTCCGACCCGAGCTTGCCGACCAGCCGCCGGATGGCGCTGAATTCGCCATAGCCGTCGTTCTCGATTTCCATCAGGCCAACGACATCGGCATTCAGCGCTTTGAGGGCGGCCACGATCTTGGCTTCCTGGCGCTCGAACTCCGCCAGCGTCTTGGCACCGCGATTGTTCGGGTCGTCGAAGCCCGCGCCCTTGCCGTCGCCGTTGAAATAGTTCAGCACGTTGAACGATGCCACCCGGATATCGGACTGGGCCGCGCGTGCCGGCGCGCTGGTGCGCGGGTTCGCCGTGGCCTGGAAGGCCGGGGCGGGTGCGCCGGGCACGGTCTGCAGGCGCCAGCCGCCAAAGCGCATTTCCAGCACGCCCTGCACATTGCTGACGGTGTACCCACCGCGCAGCGTGTTGGCCGCGCTCAGGCCCGGCGCGGGGAAAGGCACGACCGCCGGGTTCTGCTTGTTCGAGCCGTCGTCGAGCACCATGCGGTTCAGTGCGTTGGCCGCGGCCTGCGCGGCCGCGCCGGCCTTGGGCAGCGCCACATTGGTGGGCAGCGGCAGGCGGCCGTTGCTCAGCAGCACGCTGCCGTAGCGGCCCAGTTCATAAGTCTCGCTCACAGTGAGAGATTGCGGCAGCCGCACCAGCATGCCCTCGAAGGCAGCCAGCGATTGCGCGGTCTGCGCGGGTAGCGTGACTATCGCCGGGGTGACGGTCTGGCCGTTGCCACAAACCGCCACGGTGCTGGCAAGCGCCAGCTGCGTCTGGCCGAACTTCTCCTCGACCTTGCCAACCAGGTGGACCAGGTCGCCGGCACGGGCACTGGTCGAGGGGGCATACACGAACAGTCCCTCGGACACGCCAGGACGGTTCTGGCGCTGGGCATCCGCCTGCTGGACGAAAAAGCCGCCAAAGCCATCCGTGCCGGGATAGTCGGCCGTCACCACCGCCTCCACGTCGACCGTCTGCCCGGCCAGCGGCGAGGTGGCGCCGGCGCCCTGGATATCGGCGATCAGCGTGGCTGCGGCGCCGCACTGCGCGGTGACCGGCGGCAATGGCGCCGGTGCGTTGTTGTAGTAGCCAAGGTCGGCGAAGGYGTCGGTGCCGAAGCCGTCCCACTGCAGCGCCGGATCGAAGGCCCCGGTGCTGTCGCTGTCGCCGGTGACTAGCCCGGCCTTGCGGCGCAAGGTGTTGTCCTTGGTGATGGAGGTGCCGGTGCCCCAGGCGCCGCCGGCAGGCTGCACGCCGACCTGCCCGAAGCGGTCGATCACGGTGCCCGCGCGCGTCAGTACCAGCGCGTCGTCGCCGTTGAAGGTGAATGCGATGACCTGGTTCAGGCGGCTGCCGAGTGTGGCCGCCATGCTGGTATGCGCCATCACGTAGACCGCGCCGGGGGCCAGCGTGCCGCTGAGCGTGAAGGTGCTGGTGGGTGCCGTGGCGCCGTTGTTGTACTGCTGGAGCTTGTATTGCGACAGGTCGATCGCGGTAGCATCCGGGTTATACAGTTCGACGGCCTTGTTGTTGGAGGTTCCTTCCACGACCTCGCTGATGATCAGGTCGGCATGGGCGGGCAGGGCGATGGCAAGCAGGGCGGTACTAAGGACGGACAGGCGCATGTGGGGCGGCTCGATGGATCGGGTTTTGCAAAGTCCGTGATGCTATTGAGCGCAGGTGACAGGGGCATGAATGGCTGGCATACATTTGCCCGCCGCCCTCCGCCGCCCCGGAAAAGCACGCGGCTCACGCCCGCCAGCGCGGCGGGACGCGGCGCACAAACCAGTGCCACGCGGTGAGCGCCGTGGCGCCCGCCAACGCCCAGAGCAGCCAGGGATCCGTGGCGCCAGCGCCGGCTTGCGCCTTCTCGTTGGATTCCTTGCTGGCATTCGCGCCGGTGCCACCGCTGGTGCCAGTGTCGGTGCTGGTACTTCCCGCGCTACCGTCTGCGCCCGCTGCGCCTGCTGTGCCCGCTGTGCCGCCCGTGGCCACGCCATCGCCGCGCATGGCAAGGTCGACCACCAGCGGGTCGTGGTCGGAAGAGCGATAGGCGTCGGGTGCATAGAAGGATTGCTGCTGCGCCTCGCTCTTGTGGGCCAGCGCATAGGCCAGGGAAATCGGCTCGTCGGCGTTGATGTGCCAATGGCGCGCCGCGAGGGTGCGGCTCGCCGCCCCCGCATCGGCAAGCGCGTGGTCGATGTAGCCGGCCTCGCCGCCAAAGACATAGCTGTAGGACGGGGCGCCGGCTTCGGCGAAGCGCGCGATCATGTCCGCATAGCCGCGCTCCGCCAGCAGGCGGATCGGGTCTTCCTGTGCGTAGCTGTTGAGGTCGCCAATCACCAGCTTGCCATCGTCCGGCACGCCGGTGGGCGAGGTGGCCAGCCAGTCGGCAATGCGGCTGGCCGCCGCCACGCGCGTGGGATTCCAGCAGCTCTGGCCATCGCGCTGGTCCGCATTGACGCCGCGAGCGTCGTTGCAGCGCTTGGACTTGAAATGGTTCACCACCACCGTAAGCTTGGCGGGATGGCCCGGCAGGCGGAAGGTGGCGGCCAGCGGCTGGCGGGTTCTCGCGCCCAGCGCCAGGGTGGCCGGCGTGCCGACGGGTTCGACCTTGCGGGCGTTGTAGACCAGGGCGACCTTGATGACGTCGTCGCCCAGTTGCTCCCGGCCAGGATGGATGAAGCGCCAGTCCGGACCGAGTTTGCCCGCGAGCCGGTGGATGGCGCTCAGCTCGCCATGGCCATTGTTTTCGATTTCCATCAGGCCGATCACGTCGGCGTTCAGGCCTTGCAACGCGCTCAGGATCTTGGCTTCCTGGCGGGCGAACTCGGCAGGCGTCTTTGCGCCGCGATTGCCGGGGTCATCGAAGCCCGCGCCGCGGCCGTCGCCGTTGAAGTAGTTCTCGACATTGAACGCCGCCACGCGCAGATCGGTGTGGGCGGCGCGCGCCGGCGCGCCGGTGCGCGGATTGGTGGGCTGGAACGCCGGCAGCGGCGCGCCGGGGAGCGGCTGGATGCGCCAGGCGTTTGCGCGCCATTCCAGCACGCCCCGCACATTGGCGACGGAGTCCCCGCCACGCAGTGTGTTCGATGCGCTCAGGCCCGGTGCGGGATGGATGACGCGAGGCGGGTTCTGCCGGCTGTAGCCATCGTCCAGCACCAGGCGATTGAGCGCATTGGCGGCAGCCTGTGCGGCGGCGGCTTCCCCGGGCAAGGCCACGTTGGTGGGCAGCGGCAGGCGGCCGAGGCTGAGCACCACGCTGCCGTAGCGGCCGAGTTCGAAGGTTTCGCCGACGGTGAGCGTCTGCGGCAGCCGCACCAGCATGCCCTCATAGGCCGCCAGCGAGCCCGTGTGCGGCGTGGGCAGCGTGACGGTTTCCGGGGTGACCGCCTGGCCCGCCGCGCACACCGTGGCGGGGCCGGACAGCCTTAGCCGCATCTGGCCCGCGCGCTCCTCCACCGTGCCGAGCACGCGCACCAGATCGCCCGCCCGCGCAGCTGCGCGCGGCGCATGGACGAACATACCCTCCGACACGCCTGGACGACGCTGGCGCTGGGCGTCGGCCTGCTGCACGAAGAAGCCGCTGAGGCCGTCGGCACCCGAGTAGTCGGCCGTGACCACCGCCTCCAGCGCGACCCTTCGCCCGATGGACGGCGTGCCCTCGCTTTCGTCCCGCAGGTTTGCGATCAGCGTGGCCGGCGCGCCGCATTGCGCGCTGGGAGGGGCCAGCAGCGCCCGCGCCTGATCGCGATAGCCCGCGTCGGCATGGGCGGGCAAGGCAAAGCAGAGCCAGGCCAGGCAGGGTGGCAGCCAGCGCGGCAGGATGTGCGGCAGGCAGCCGTGCAGGAAAAGCTTTGGCAAGAACAGGCGCATGGATGGGTCTCCAAGGTCTCGGCGCAATGTGGGTCCGGATGGACTGCTGATGCCAAGCGTAAAACCCAGGGCCGGCTCGCGGATTGAGCCAATTCTCATATTGGCCGCGGCGCAGACTCTGCGAGAATGCAGCCTTGTCCTCAACGCAGCTGACGAGATACCGTGACTGTCCGTGCCGTCGTGTTCGATTTTGGTGGTGTGCTGTTCGACTGGAACCCGGAATACCTGTATCGCGAATTGATTCCAGATCCACAGGAGCGCGCCCGCTTCTTGTCGGAGGTGTGCTCGCCAGCGTGGAATATCCGCCAGGATGCCGGCAGGCCGCTGCATGAGGCTACCGAGTCCCTGGTGGCCCGGCATCCCGCGCAGGCCGGCCTGATCCGCGCGTTCTATGGGCGCTGGCCGCAGATGCTGCGTGGTACGCTGGCCGATGGCGTGGCGCTGCTGCAGCGCCTGCACGACGCGCAGGTGCCGCTGTTCGGCCTGACCAACTGGTCCAGCGAAACCTATCCCCATGCCGTGCGCATCGGCGATTTCCTGTCATGGTTCCGCGATATCCTGGTGTCCGGCGAGGTTGGCGTGGCCAAGCCGGACCCGGCCATCTACCGGCTCATGCAGGCGCGCATCGATGCCAGCCTGCCGGGCCTCGCGCCAGGTGAGCTGCTGTTCATCGATGACAACGCGGCCAATGTGGCTGCGGCAACGGCGCTGGGCTGGCAGGCCGTGCATCACGTCAGCGCCGCGCAGACCGCAGGCGCACTGCGCGCAGCGGGATTGCATTTCTAGCCAGATTAGCCAGATTAGCCAGAGGATTCAGGAGCCCGCCGCCATGGCATCCACACCAGAACGTCCCAAGCATTTCTCCATGATCCGCGAGTTGCATCTTGCCGATCTGTTCACACTGGGCAACGCCGCCTGCGGCATGGCATCGGTGTTTTTCGCCATGTTCTACATCGCTTCGGGCTCGCCAGCGCATTTCATGGCGGCGGCGGCGCTGGCGCCCGCGGCCTTCATTTTCGATGTGCTGGACGGGCGCATCGCGCGCTGGCGCCACCAGCATTCCGCGCTGGGCCGCGAGCTGGACTCGCTCGCCGACATCATTTCCTTCGGGGTTGGCCCGGCCACGCTGGCGTTTGCCGCGGGCATGCGCGGCGGCTGGGACATGGCGGCGCTGATCTACTTCGTCTGCTGCGGCGTGAGCCGGCTGGCACGCTTCAATGTCACCGCCGAGAGCTTGTCCGAGGGGAGCGGCAAGGTGGCGTATTTCGAGGGCACGCCGATTCCCACCAGCGTGCTGCTGACTGCCGTGCTGGCCCTTTGCGCGTGGCAGGGCCGGGTGGGCGATGCGCTCTACGGCGGCGTGTGGTCGATCGGCCCTGCGGACCTGCATCCGCTCGCACTGCTGTTCGTGCTCTCCGGTTCGCTGATGATCAGCAAGACCTTGCGCATCCCGAAGATGTAGCCCCGCGCAGGAATGGCAGCGCAGGGCAAGGTCTTCACGCTGGCTGGCTGGAGGATCCCGGCGGCCGCCATTGCTCCCCGATGGCACGGCCGCCCATGGCGGGATCGCTGACCGATGGCGCACCCGCCTCCATGCGCCCGGCGCAGCGTCGCGCATAGCCGGGCAGGGCGGCTACCGTCACGGTGAAGTCATACCAGCCGCCTGACGCATCCACGGGCCACGCCAGCGTGTGCCTGGCGCGGGCCGGCACGGTGACTTTGCTGGCTGTGCCATCCACGTAAGCGTTGGCGGCAAGCACGAATGTGCAGGGCTGGTCCGCGTCATTGCGCAAGCCAATGCGCAGGCTTCGCGCGGGGATGTCGTAGCCGATCTCGATCTCGGGGGCCAGGCCCGTACTGGTACTGGCGCCACCTGCCGGTCCGATGAAATGGCGGTGCCAGCCGTTGGGGCCGAGCACCCAGAGGTCATAGCGTCCCGCGTCGGCACGCGTGTCCCAGGTGCCGGCCAGGCGCTTGCCGGCTTCGACGGTATAGCGGCGCGGCACACGGTCCAGGTGCAGCCGGTCGTAGACGTGAAATACCACCCCTGCCTGGCCGCTGCTGGTAAAGCTCAGGTGCACTGCCGCATGGCCGGCATCGGCCAGGGCCTGCGCGTGCAGCACGTACGGCAGGGCCCGCGACGGGCGTGTGCCGCTGGCCTGGCTGGGCAATTCGGGCAGTGCCGGGATGGCTGGCGTACGTGTGCCGGGCAGCGCGCCCGCCCGGGCGGCGAGCGTGGCGGTGGCCGGCAGCGAGGCCACGACGCTGGCGTGGTTTGGCGTGGCGAAATCGAATAGCGACGTGAGGTCGCCGCAGACCGCGCGGCGCCATGGCGTGATGTTGGGCTCGTGCACACCGAAGCGGGCCTCGATAAAGCGGATCACCGACGTATGGTCGAACACTTCGGAGTTGACCCAGCCGCCCTTGCTCCAGGGCGAGATCGCCACCATCGGCACGCGCATGCCCAGGCCGTAGGGCCGTTGCAGGTAGCGCGGATGGTCGTCGGCTTCCACCCCGGTGATCAGGCCGTGGTACTCGCCGAGGGTGTCGACGGTGGAGGCACCGGCAAGCACAGCCTGCGCCGGGTCCGCGTGCCACGAGAGGTAAGACGGCACCGCCGGCGGCGGCACATGGTCGAAGAAGCCGTCGTTCTCATCGAACATCAGCAGCAGCACGGTCTTGCTCCACACCGCCGGGTCGGCAGTGAGCGCGTCGAGCACGGCGCTGACGTAGGCGGCGCCCTGGGCCGGGCTGGACGGCCCGGGATGCTCGGAGCCCTGGCGGGTAGGGCAGATCCACGACACCTGTGGCAGGCGGCCATCGAGCACGTCCTGGCGCAACAGGCCCAGGCTGCGTGTGGAGAGCGCCTTGTCCTTGAGCGTCGCCTGCGCGCCTGGCGCACCGCGAAAGGCGTCACGATAGCGCTTGAACCCGGCGGTGGCATTGAGCGCGAAGTTGTTCGCCATGTCCTGGTAGATCTGCCAGCTCACGCCGGCGGCTTCCAGCCGCTCGGGATAGGTGGTCCAGGCATAGCCGCCGTCGGGCTTGCCGCCGCCGAGCTTGTTGTAGGTGTTGCCGATGGCCGGGCCATTGCCCTTGCCCAGCGGGTCGTTGGTGCCGCTCCACAGGAAGCAGCGGTTGGTATTGGTGCCCCCGAGAAACGACGCATGGTAGGCGTCGGCCACGGTAAAGGCGTCGGCGAGCGCGTACTGGAAGGGCACGTCGGCCTGGTCGAAGTAGCCCATGGCGTGGCCATTCTTGAAGGTGGGCCAGTGCTGCATGCAGCCTTCGCCCCAGGCGTCCTGGGTGTTCGACCAGGTGTGTGGCGTGCCGGTGACGCGCATCAGCTCGAACACGCGCCCGGTGTCGAGGTGGAAGGGTGCCAGCGTGGCCGGCGCGCCGGGCTGGCTTTCGTCGCGCTGGTACCAGACTGTCTTGCCGGCAAGGCCCGGGGCATCGGCCACCGGCACAGGGAAGCGGTCGGCAAAGCCGCGCACGCCCCGCATTGCGCCGAAATAATGGTCGAAGGCGCGGTTTTCCTGCATCAGCACCACGATATGCTCGACATCGTGCAGGCTGCCGGCGCGATGATTGGCGGGAATGGCTCGTGCCTTGCGGATGGCTGGCGGCAGCAGGCCAAGCGTGCCGGCGGCGGCGGCGGTGCCAGCCGCCGAGCGCAGGAATCTACGTCTGTCGGTCATGAAAAGGCGTGGCGCGGATTGGGCGCAGATTGGGCGCAGATTGGGCGCAGATTGGGCGCGCTGAGGGACGGTTTGTTATTGCATGCCCGCCATCTTAGCGCTCTCCCGGCGCTCCGGCTCCGCGCCCGCGCCGCTGGCTGGCCACTATTGCCGCAGCGACAGCCAGATCGCCTTGGGCTCGGTGAAGTTGTCGATGGCAGCGTCGCCATGCTCCCTGCCCAGCCCCGAGTCGCCGGCCCCGCCCCAGGGCAGGCGCACGTCGGTGTGGCCATAGGTGTTGATCCACACCGTGCCTGCCTTGAGCTCGGCAGCCACCTGATGCACGCGGCCGATGTCGGCGCTCCACACGCCCGCCGCCAGGCTGAACGCGGTGCCGTTGGCGATGCGCACGGCGTCGGCTTCATCCTCGAAGCGGATCACGCTGGCAACCGGTCCGAAAATTTCCTCCTGCGAGACCCGCATCTCGTGCTCGACGTTGGCGAATACGGTGGGCTGCACGAAGTAGCCCTTGCCGCCCACGCGCTCGCCACCGGTCACGGCGATGGCGCCTTCGCGCTTGCCGATATCCACGTAGTCCAGCACGGTCTTCATCTGCGCGGACGACACCAGCGGTCCCATGGTGGTGTCCGGCGCGGCGGGGTCTCCCACGCGGATCGAGGCGGCGCGCGCCGCCAGTTTTTCCACCACTTCGTCATAGACCTCGCGCTGCGCCAGGATGCGCGAGCCGGCCGAGCAGACCTGCCCCGCATTGAAGAAGATGCCGGAGGCGGCGGCGCGCACCGCGGCGTCCACGTTGGCGTCGGCGAAGATCAGGTTGGCGGACTTGCCGCCGAGCTCCAGCGTGACGCGCTTGAAGTTGGCGGCGGCGCCCTGCATGATGCCGCGCCCCACGCCGGGCGAGCCGGTGAACGTCACCTTGTCGATGCCGGGATGGGCCACCAGCGCGTTGCCCACGACGCTGCCCTTGCCGGTGACAATATTGAGCACGCCGGGTGGCAACCCGGCCTGCAGTGCCAGCTCGCCCACGCGCAGCGCGGTCAGCGGGGTGATCTCGGCGGGTTTGACGATGAGGGTGCAGCCGCAGGCCAGCGCAGGGGCGATCTTCCACATGCCGATCATTAGCGGGAAATTCCACGGCACGATGGCGGCGACCACGCCCACCGGCTCGCGCACGGTGTAGGTCAGCGCGCCGGGGCGGGTTGGCACCACCTGGCCGTTGATCTTGTCGGCCCACCCCGCGTAATAGCGCACGGTGTCGATCACCGCCGGCATGTCCTGGCGCCGCACGGCGGCCAGCGGCTTGCCGGCATCCAGGCTTTCCAGCGCGATCAGCTCTTCCTGGTTCGCTTCCAGCAGGTCGGCAAAGCGGTACAGGATGCGGCCACGCTCGGCCGCGCGCAGGCCGCACCAGACCTTGAGCGCGGCGCGGGCGGCGGTCACGGCCAGGTCGACGTCGGACGCGCTGCCCTGCGCGACCAGGGCGATCGGGAGCTCGGTGGCCGGATTGATATCGGTGGAATACTCCCCGGTGCCGGGTGGCAGGCGCTTGCCGTCGATCAGCAGGTCGTGTCTTGGCAGTTGGGGCTGCGTGCTCATGATTGCTCCTCGCTTGGGGTCGGTGAACCTCGCGGCACGTTAGCGGAAGCAATACGGCTTGCCGGTGACGCCCGTGCCTGCTGTCACGATGCAGTGTGGGTGGGCGTTGGCACTAAGTCCAATTAATAGGATGGATTGATTAATACGAAAAAAGCATGAATCAAGGCGGGATAAGAGCGGAGCAGAGGCGCCCGTCAGCCTTCGGCGCGTGTTGCCCGGTCGGTGGCGCCCCGAGGGATGTCCTGTCGCCAGCCGGCATTGCGCAACAGAGCGGTCATGGCTGTATGCAACTGATGCGCCACAACTGGCTTGTGCAGCAGCGCGGCACCCCCGGCATGGACGCTGCGCAGGCGGTCCGGGGCGGTGTCGCCGGTGATGATGACGGTGGGAATGGCGTGTCCTAGCCGCTCGCGGATCGCCATCATGGCTTGCTGGCCGGTGCGCTCGCTGCGCAGGCGATAGTCGGCCAGCAACAGGTCGGGCCGGAAGGCGCCAAGCGCGGCCAGCGCGTCTTCCTCGGACTCCACGGCCAGGCACACCGATTGCCAGCTCTCCAGCAGCGCTGCCATGGCGACCCGGATTTCCTGGTCGTCGTCGATCACCAGCACGCGCAATCCCTTCAGGCTCGGCTTGTGATGCAACCCGGCGGGCGGGGTTTCGGTGCGGTCCTCGGTCAGGGGCAGGGCGAAGCGGAAGACCGATCCGCGGCCAGGCCGAGAGTTCAGCAGAATCCGGGTGGAAATGGTGCGCGCCAGCCCTTCCACGATGGCCAGGCCCAGCCCGAGGCCCTTGCGCTGGTCCCGCTCCGGATTGCCCAACTGGTGGAACTCCTTGAAGATCGCGCGATGCTGGGTCACGGGAATGCCGACCCCGGTATCCCAGACCTCGATCATCGTGCGCTCGCCCCGGCGGCGGCACGCCACCAGCACGCCGCCCTGGGCGGTATAGCGGATGGCATTGGCGATCAAGTTGCGCAGGATCAGTTCGACCAGCGTCGGGTCGGCGAACACCGTGGCGGTGGTATCCCGGGTCCGGTAGAACAGGCCGCGGCCGTCGGCCTGTGGCGCAAACTCGTTCTCCAGCTTGTAGAGCAAGGGCTGCAGGCGGAAGGCGCGCGGCCGGGCGGTGATCACGCCGGCGTCCACCTTGGAGAAGTCCAGCAGCGTGTTGAGCATTTCGCGCGCGGCCCCGGAGGCAGCCTCGATGTGCGTGAGCAACTGGCGCTGCTTGTCGGTGAGGTCGGAGCGGCCCAGCGTGACCACGAACAAGCCAAGCGCATGCAGGGGCTGGCGCAGGTCGTGGCTGGCCGAGGCGAGGAACACGGATTTGGCGCGGTTGGCTTCCTCGGCCTCGCGTTGGGCATATTCCGCGCGGGCAGTCTGCTCGCGCAACTGCGAGATCAGTTCCACGTTGGCAAAGCGCAGTGCAATGCCGTGCCGTGCCACGCGCGCATAGTTGCGCGCAAAGATCATCAGCACCATGAGATAAAGCGGCGCGCCGAGGAACATGGGCAGGTAGGCGACGTCGCCGGTGGCGATAAAGACCGCCCAGACCGGCACGATGGCCGGGATGAAGAACCCCACGGCAACCGGCAGGCAGGCAGAGAACACCGCCAGCGCGGCCGCGCTCATGCCCGCGATCAGCGACAGGATGCAGATCACCGCCGCGGGCGTCTTCACATCCATGTAAAGCCACGCCGCCAGCCCCCAGAGCGCGCCGATCAGCGTCAGCAGCAGCGTCATGCTGCGCGCGTAGCGCCCGGCATGGGCTTCGGCCGTGCGCTCGGGCATCAGGCGCCGCCCGAAATGCCCGGCGGCGCAGGCCAGCCCCATCGTCAGCGCCCAGGGCAATGCACCCGGATGCCCACCGCCGAGGACCAGCCCGAGGGCCAGGATGAACGCCGCCAGCGCGCAGCCCAGCATGGCGATGCCGAAGCTCTGGTCGATCAGTTCCATTTGCGCGGCCAGCAGCCGCGGTTCATCGAAGCGAGGGAGGATAGACGCCATGGCTTACCTGCCCATCTGCACCAGGCCGCGGCGCTGGGCCTCCAGCACCGCCTCGACGCGGCTGACCACGCCCAGGTAATCGAGAATGGCCGCCACGTGGACGCGCACGGTGTTCTCCGAGAGTCCCAGATGATGGGCAATGATCTTGTTGGAGCGGCCCTGGCTGAGCTGGTCCAGCACCTCGAGCTGGCGCGGCGTGAGCGAGCTGGCCTGGTAGCCCTGGTATGCGTTGGCGCTGGCATGGCCATGCGGCTTGCCGCAGTCGGCGCCGGCGGGGTCGGCGTTGAAGTATGTGCCACCCCGCAGGCAAGAGGCAATGGCGTCTTCGATCTCGACGCTGCTCGCGGATTTCGGCAGGAAGCCGGCAATCTCCTTGCGCGCGGCGGCGGGAATGGTTTCCAGCCCGGAGGTGCCGGACACGATCAGGATGCGCGCTGCACAGAAGTGGCGGCGCAACACCTTGATGCCCTCGATGCCGTTGAGGCCGGGCATCTGTATATCCAGCAGGATGATATCCACGCTGGCGGCGCGGTGTTCCTCCACCGCGCCCATGACGGAGCCCGCCTCGATGATGCTCGCCACGCTTGGGCTGTCTGCCAGCACCAGGCGCAGGCCGGTGCGGAACAGGGTGTGGTCGTCGATCAGCAGCAGGTGGGCGTTGAGCATGGGTTGGGGTTGGCCGGCGCACGGCGCGCAGGCTGCGGCCGCTGGAACAAGTGGAGCAAAATGTGACGCGCTGCGCCCAGGTCGAAGCGAGCGCCAGGGCGAATTGGACTCGATTATGGTGGGCTTGTCTATTTCCCCACTAAAGAGGGGAAAGGATGGGTGGGCGCAGCGGCGTCTGGCACGGTGCCGCCCCGCAGATCGCCTGTGCGCTAGCGCTAGCGGGAAATGATCTGCCGCATGCCGGCGCCGGCGGCCTGGCGCAGGGATGGGTACTAGTCCAGAAGGATTATGTTGTTCGCAGACGTCCGGTGTCACCATGCACGCATGGGTGATTTCCGCGACTCGCCCATACCACTTTTGTTACCCACTACCACCCGGCAGTGGGTTTTTTTTGCTCGTGGTTTGGCGCCGCCGTAAGGGCTGGCCGCCACGGGGTGCAACCTGTTGCAGGCCGATGTGCCGATGCCTTCCTGATCGACCGGCTGGCTGATCAACCGACCGGCCAGTCAGTCGATCAACTTGCCCGCGGCATCGAAGAAAGGATGGTCTGCGCCAAAGTCACCGATCACCGCCGCGTGGCTGACCAGCCCCTGCGCGGGATCCCACTGATGCAGCAGGTAGCCGGGCGGCTCCATGCGAAACCGCGAGGCCGCCTGTGGGTCGAGATCGAGCGTGACCTGATGCGCGGGACCCGGTGCCGTCATGGCGATCGTGCCGCCAAAGCGGTGCGTGATGTGCCGGTGCAGGTGGCCGCACAGCACGCGCTCAACCGTCGGGTGCCTGCGCACCACCGCCTCCAGCAGCGCCGCATCCGCCAGGCCCTGCTGGTCCATATGGCCGATGCCGGTATGAAAGGGCGGGTGGTGGAGCATCAGCAGCGTGGGCCTGCCAGGCTCGGCCGCGAGCGTGGCCTCCAGCCAGGGCAGCGCGGCGGGATCGACCTGGCCGCCAGGCTTTCCCGGCACCGTGCAGTCGAAGGCCACCAGGCGTAGTGGGCCGGCCTCCACGCTGTAGTGAACCGGCGCGTCGCCGTCGCCGTTGGCGAACAGGTAATCGTGATCGGCAAATACGCGGCGCAGCGTGGCGCGGTGATCATGGTTGCCGGGCAAGAGCCGTACCGGCATCGGCAGCGTTGCCAGGATGCCGCGTAGGAAGCGGTATTCCTCCTCGGTGCCGAAGTCCACCAGGTCGCCGGTGATGACGACGGAGTCGGGCTGCTGCGGCGCCGCCAGCAGCGACGCGATGCAGCGCCGCAGCGCGCCTGCGGTGTCTACCATGCGGTAGGACAGCTTGCCGCCGGCCTTGATGTGCAGGTCTGTGATGTGGGCCAGCAGGTAGGTGCCGGCCGGGTTGGCGTTGGTGGTGTTCATGCGGTGAGCGCTTCGGGGAGCGTGATCAGGTGGCCGGTATCGAGGCGCAGGCCCACGCGGTCGCCCGCGAGCCAGCCATCGCGCCGGGTGGTGTCGACGACAAGCGGCGCCGGCGCGCCCACGTCGACCAGCAAGCGCGTGTAGTTGCCCAGGAACAGCGCGGTGACGACCGAGCCGCCCAGGTGAGCATCCTCGGCCTGGGCCAGCGCGACGTCTTCGGGGCGGAACAGCAGTTCGGCGCGCGGCGAGGGCGCGGCGGCGAGGCTTGCGGCGGTGCCATGGCGCGGCACCAGCCCACCCGGCACGCGCCAGGCATCGGCCTCCAGCACGGCCGGCAGGCGGTTCATGGTGCCGATGAAATCCGCCACGAAGGCATTGGCCGGCGCGCGGTAGATCTGCTGCGGCGTGCCAGTCTGCGCGATGCGGCCACGGTCCATCACGATGATGCGGTCGCCCAGCGCCATGGCCTCGGCCTGGTCGTGGGTGACGTAGACGGCGGTGATATGCAGGCTGCGCAGCAACTGGTTGATGTCGGCGCGCAAGGCGTCGCGCAGCTTGGCGTCCAGCGCGGTCAGCGGCTCATCGAGCAGCAGCACGCGCGGCTGCACGGCAATGGCGCGGGCCAGCGCCACGCGCTGGCGCTGGCCGCCGGACAGCTGGTCGATGCGCCGCTCGGCAAAAGGCCCCAGATGCATCATGGCGAGCATCTCGTCCACCCGGCGGCGGCGCGCGGCGGCGTCGATGCGGCGCACGCGCAGGCCATAGGCGATGTTCTCCGCCACGGTCATGTTGGGAAACAGCGCGTAGCTCTGGAACACCATGCCCACGCCGCGCTGCTCGATCGGCAGCGGCGTCACATCGTTGTCGCCAAACATCACCACGCCGCCGGCGTCGGGGAACTCCAGCCCGGCGATGATGCGCAGTGTGGTGGTCTTGCCGCAGCCCGAGGGGCCCAGCAGTACCACGGTCTCGCCTGCGCCGATGTCGAGGTCAAGCGGTTGCAGCGCCAGCGTGCCGTCGGCGAAGGTCTTGCCGCAGTGGCGCAGCGTGATGGTGGTCGGCTCATGCATGGCGGGCCTCGGAAGTGGAGAGCGAATCGGTGCCGGGGATCGTTCTGGTGTCGGCGCCGTCGGCAAGCGGCTGATGCTTGCGGGCGCGCGCGCCCAGCGCGGACAAGCCCTGCATCAGCACCAGCAGCGGGATGATCATGAAGAAAAACACGATGGTGTAGGCCGAGCCGATCTCCAGGCGCATCGAGGCGTAGCTGTCGGCCAGCCCCACCGGCAGCGTCTGCGTGGTGGGTGTATGCAGCATCCAGGTCAGGTTGAACTCCCCGACGGACAACGTCACCACCATCAGCGCCCCGGCCAGGATGCCCTGGCGGCAGTTCGGCAGCACCACGGTAAAGAAGCGCTGCAGGCGGTTTGCGCCCAGGCTGGCGGCAGCGTCCTCCAGCGTGCGGATATCGATGGCCGACATGATGGCCAGCACCGAGCGCACCATGAACGGCAGCGTGAACAGTACGTGGCCCACGAGGATAAACACCCAGCTCGTGCGGAACGCCTGCCAGCCGCCATAGAGCAGGATCAGGCCAAGCGCGGTGGCCAGCCCCGGCACCGCCACCGGCAGCATCAGCAGCTCCTCGATCAGGCGCGTCACGCGCCCGCGCCGCAGCGCCATGTAGTAGGCCGCGGGCACGCCAAGCACCAGGGTGCAAGCCAGGCACGCCAGGGCAATGCCCAGCGACAGGAAGATGGTGTTGCGGTAGAGCGCCCACACCTCTACCAGCCAGCGCGTGGTGAGGCCGCTGGACACGCCGGTAAAGATGTTGTTGGTGAGGCCGGCGAGCACGGACAGCACCACCGGCACCACCATGAACAGGCACACCAGTAGGGTGAGCGCGAGCTGCAGCCAGTAGGCATTGCCGCGGCGGGAAGATGTCATCATGGGTAGCCTCAGGCAGTAGCGGCGACGGCGTCGCCCGAGAACCAGCGCGCCACCGCCAGCATGGCCCAGGTGACCGTGCCGAGCAGCAAGGACAGTGCGGCGGCCATGCCGAAGTTGGCGTAGTTGGTGAACTCGTTGTAGATGGTCAGCGGCAAGACATCGAGCTGCGTGGCCAGCGTGAAGGCGGTGCCGAAGGCGCCCATGCTGGTGGCGAAGCAGATCGCGCCGCTGGAAATCATGGCCGGCATCAGCGCGGGCAGCATCACGTCGCGCACCACGCGCCAGCGGCCCGCGCCAAGCGAGCGGGCGGCTTCTTCCAGCGACGCGTCGAGCTTGGCAACGGCCGCCATCACCGTCAGGATCACGCGCGGGATGGAGAAGTACAGGTAGCCGACGAACAGGCCGGCGAGACCGTAGGCAAAGGTCCAGCGGTCTCCAATCAGCCAGTCGCTCACCATGGCGAGCAGGCCGTTGCGCCCGCCCAGCATGATGACCATGAAGCCGATGACGACACCGGGGAAGGCGAGCGGGAACGTCAGCATGGCGACCAGCAGCGCCTTTCCGGGCACCGCGTTGCGCTCCAGGAAAGTGCCGGTGATGCCGGCGATGATCAGGGTGGCCAGTGTTACCGTTGCCGATAGCAGCACGGTGACCATCAGGCTGTGCAGATAGCGCTCGCTTGAGATGACGGTCCAGTAGACGCTCGCGCCTTGCTCACCCGTGACGCTGATCGCCAGCAGCTTTGCCATGGGCAGGCAGAAGAAGGCGAAGAAAACGATCAGGGCCGGGAGGGCGAAGAGGAGGAGTGGGGGGCTTCGTTTAGGCATGATGGGTTTGTTATTTTCCCAGGGGGGTGAAGATCTGCTTCAACGTTGACTTTGACTGTTTGGGTTCAAGGGGGACTGCAACTGCTTAACTTCAACTTCAGCTTCAACTTCAACTGCAGTTTCACCACGCCTGCGGCGCGGCGACCCACTTTTTTGTCTTGCCAAAAAAGTAGGCAAAAAAGGCGCGCCGGATGGGGCGACTACCCCCTCGGGCTTCGGCGAAAAGAGCGGCCGGGACCCAAACTCGCATCGCCTTAAGGCGATACTCAGACATGGGTCCCTCTTTTCCGCTCTTTTCGCCTCCCTCTTTTCCGCTCTTTTCGCCG
>NZ_JBFRDD010000019.1:0-130598 GCF_052113425.1 Cupriavidus sp. YAF13 | reverse complement strand
GACTCACTCTTCCTCGGCATCGGCCGTGGCTTCGTCGTCGGCGCGGGACTTGCCGGCAGCGCGCTTGGCTGCTGGCGTCTTGGCCGCGGCTTTCTTCGCAGCAGGAGCCTTCTTGGCAGCGGGGGCCTTCTTGGCCGCCACCTTCTTGGCCGGCGCCTTGGCCTTGCTCACCGTCTCCGCAGCCTGATCCTCGTCGCCAGCCTTGGCGGACGCGGTCTTGGCCGCAGCGCCCTTGGCCGCCGTCTTGGCGCCCGCCTTGGGCTCGCGTGCCTCGAACTCGAAGCCGATCTTGCCGTCCGGCTGCTTGGCCAGGAAGGCCTTGAAGTTGCGCCCGGTGCGTGATGACTTGAAGCCGGTCAGCAGATCCGTGCGGCCCGCGCCCAGCAGCTTGCCGATCTGCTCGCGCGAGATCTCCTGCTGCAGGATGATCTTGCCCGTGGTGAAGTCACAGCTCTTGGGCACGGCCACGCTGTTCTCGCACACGTACTTCATGCCGTGCTCGTAGACCGAGCCACCGCACTTCGGACAAGCGCCAACCGCTTCCTGGCCGGTGAAATCGACCGGCTCGCCGTCGTTGTCGTCGTCATTCTGGCCGAAGTCGAATTCCATCTTGTAGTGGCCTTCGTCGTCCTTGCCCAGCTTCAGGATGGCGGCAAACGGCCGGCCCATCTTGCTGCGGAAACCCTGCAGCGGACCGATTTCCTTCTTCAGCAGCAGTTCTTCGACTTCGTCGATCTCGAATTGGCGCCCACCCGGGATCTTGCTGATCGAGAACTCGCACGCGGTGCAGGCAAAGCGGCGGTAGTTCTCCTTGACCTGGCTGCCGCACTGCGGGCACGGCGTGGCCAGCGTGGCGTAGTCGCCCGGGATAGTGTCGCTGTCGTATTCCTTGGCGCGCTTGACGATCTGCTGCGTCATCTGCGCGATCTCACGCATGAACTCGTCGCGCTTCAAGCCGCCGCGCTCGATCTGCGACAGCTTGTGCTCCCATTCGCCGGTCAGCTCGGCCTGGGTCAGTTCCTGCACACCGAGCCCGCGCAGCAGCGTCATCAGCTGGAAGGCCTTGGCGGTGGGAATCAGCTCACGGCCTTCGCGCACCAGGTATTTCTCGGCGAGCAGGCCTTCGATGATGGCCGCGCGCGTGGCTGGCGTGCCCAGGCCCTTGCCGGCCATGGCTTCGCGCAGCGCATCGTCGTCCACCAGCTTGCCGGCGCCTTCCATGGCGGACAGCAATGTGGCTTCGTTGTAGCGTGCGGGCGGCTTGGTGGTCAGCATCACGCCGTCGACCTTGTCGACCTTGACGCGCTCGTCCTTGGCCACCGCCACCAGGTTGGCATCATCGCCCTGGGCTTCACGCCCGTAGACCACCAGCCAGCCCGGATTGACCAAGACCTTGCCTTCGGTCTTGAAATGATGGCCTGCCACCTCGGTAACGCGGGTGGTGACCTGGAACTCGGCCGCCGGGAAGAACACCGCCAGGAAGCGGCGCACCACCAGGTCATACAGCTTCTGCTCCGGCTCCGAGAGGTTCTTCGGGGCTTGCAGCGTCGGGATGATAGCGAAGTGATCGCTGATCTTGCTGTTGTCGAAGATCTTCTTGTTGGGCTTGATCCACCCGCTGGCCAGCACCTTCTTGGCATGCGGCAGGTAGTTGGGCGAGCTCTCGGCCAGCATGTCCATGGTCTGCTTGACCGTGTCCATGTAGTCCTCGGGCAGCGCGCGCGCGTCGGTACGCGGGTAAGTCAGCACCTTGTGCTTTTCGTACAGCGCCTGGGCCAGGCCGAGGGTGTTCTTGGCCGAGAAGCCGAAACGCGAGTTGGCCTCGCGCTGCAGCGTGGTCAGGTCGAACAGCGCCGGCGACTGCTGCGTGGACGGCTTGGACTCTTCGGTGACGGTGCCGGTCTTGTCACGGCAGGCCGCCACGATGCTCTTGGCCTCGGCCTCGCTCCACAGGCGCGACTCGCGCGTCTCGGGATCGAACTCGCTCTTCTTGAACTTGGGGTCGAACCAGCGGCCTTCGTACAGGCCGGCGGCGGCGACGAACTCGGCGCGCACTTCCCAGTAGTCACGGGGGACGAACTTCTTGATCTTCTCTTCGCGCTCCACGACGATCGACAGCGTGGGGGTCTGCACCCGGCCAACCGTGGTCAGGAAGAAGCCGCCGCCCTTGCTGTTGAACGCGGTCATGGCGCGCGTGCCGTTGATGCCGACCAGCCAGTCGGCTTCCGAGCGGCAGCGCGCGGCGTCCGCCAGCGGCAGCATGTCGGCATCGTCGCGCAGGCGGGCAAAGCCGTCGCGGATCGCCTGCGGCGTCATCGACTGCAGCCACAGGCGCTGCACCGGTTGCTTGGCCTTGGCGTGCTGCTGGATCAGGCGGAAGATCAGTTCCCCTTCGCGCCCCGCGTCGCAGGCGTTCACCAGGCCGGTGACGTCCTTGCGCTTGATCAGGCGGTTGAGCACCTTCAGCCGCGACTCGGTCTTGGCGATGGGGCGCAGGTCGAAGTGGGGGGGAATCACCGGCAGGTTCGCGAAGCTCCACTTGCCTCGCTTGACTTCGTATTCGTCCGGGGCGGCGATTTCAACCAGGTGGCCGACGGCCGACGAAAGAACGTAATCGTCACTTTCGAAGTATTCGTCATGCTTGGTAAAGCCCCCGAGGGCACGGGCTATATCGGCAGCAACCGATGGCTTTTCCGCGATGATGAGGGCTTTTGACATGGATCGGGTCCTTGCTGGCCGCACTCTGGCGGCCTGCGAATTATTGCCACTAAGGGCTCTGCACTATATGTAAACAGCGAGCTTGGGGCTTTGAGGCGCCAATAATAAGCGCGGTTCCGACGGCGGTGCAAGCAAGCTGCCTCCGCCGTCGCCGTCAAACGGGCGCTGCTGGCATGCGGGCCGGCCCTGAACAGCCGCCGCCCACTTCGTTTTTTGACCGCAGTCCGGTGCTCGTGCTCCTGGCTTGCGCCGGGCGCCGATGACCGGGGTTAGTCGCCGTTAGCGTGCGGCGCCAGCCACTCCAGCACGTTCGGCACCGCTGCGCCGGCCGTTGGCACCATCGCCGCGCCGCGCGCCAGCATGCGTTCGAGCACTTCAATATGCGGCAGCAGCGTGCCGTAGAACTGCGGTGCGCCGCCCGCCGCCGGCTGCACCAGCAGCGTCGGAAAATTATCGATATCGAGGTCGCCCAGCTGGTCGGCATGGGTTTCAATATCGATCCAGACGAAGCAATCGCCCGGAAACCGGGCGGCAAGCGCCGCGAACGCCTCCTGGTAGGTCCCGCAGGTGCCGCACCAGGCTGCGCACAGGCAGGCTACCAGGCGGCCTTGCGGACGCGCTGCCAACACCTGGGCGATTGCACCCGGGTCCTGCTCCGGAAAGTAAACGGTCATGATGGGGGAAACATGAGCCTTTTCAGGCACGGGAAATCGTTTGATTGTAGCGGCCGCCAGGAAATCCGTATTTCGGCCGGCGGTACCAGGGTTGCTCACTAGCTTATCCGGCGATAGACATTGCCCGGCAGCCGCTCCACCGTGCCCGCCAGTTCCAGTGACAGCAGGCTGGCCACCACTTGCTCGGGCGGCAGGGCGGTGCGCGCGCACAGCGCGTCCAGCGTGACGGGGTCATGGGTGAGCGTCAGGCCGAGGACATCGTCCAGCGCCGGCATGGGCGCAGGCGCCACCGGCCGGGCAGCGTCCCCGGCCATGCCGAGTTCCTCGAGCACATCGTGCGCGGTTTCCACCAGCTTGGCGCCCTGGCGGATCAGCAGGTGGCAACCCTTGGACAGCGGCGCATGGATCGAGCCGGGAATGGCATAGACCTCCCGTCCCATCTCGGCTGCCAGCCGCGCGGTGATGAGCGAGCCCGAGCGCGCGGCCGCCTCCACCACCAGCACGCCGCGCGCGAGCGCCGCGATGATGCGGTTGCGCTGGGGAAAGTGGTGGCTGCGCCCGGGCAAGCCGAGCGCGAACTCGCTGACGATGGCGCCGTGGGCCGCGATGCGGTGGGCCAGGTCGCGATGGCGGGCGGGGTAGACCAGGTCGGCGCCGGTGCCGATCACCGCCACGGTGCCGCCAGTCCCTTCCATAGCGCCTTCCAGAGCCCCCTCGTGCGCTGCGCCATCGATGCCCAGCGCAAGCCCTGACACCACCGTCAGCCCGGCGCCGGACAACACGCGGGCGAAGCGCCGCGCGTCCTCCACGCCCTGCACGGTAGCGCTGCGCGCACCGACCATGGCAATGGCCGGGCCGCCAAGCGCGCCCAGCCGGCCTTTGACGTACAGCACCAGCGGCGGGTCGGACAGATCCAGCAAGGCACGGGGATAGGCGGCATCGGCCAGCGTCACCACATGGTTGCCGGGCTCGGCGGCCCAGGCCACGGTGCGCTCGACCAGCGCCACCGTGACAGCATCGGGCGGTGCCAGCAGCGCCCGGGCGTGCTTCTCGGGGATGACCGCCGCCAGTGCGCTGACGGTCTGCGCCAGCAGCTGGTGCGGCAGCCCGAAGGTGGCCAGCAACTGGCGCAAAGCGCCGGTGCCCAGGCCGCGGGCACCGGTCAGCCGCAGCCACGCCTCGATATCGGCGGCGCTGCGGGTGGTGGTGGGCACGGGCGCCGGGTTGGCGCCGGTTGCTGCCAGCCCGGTCAACGCGGCGATGTCACGCGGTCGCCCACCTCGATCGCGTTCGAGGCGTCGGTGACCAGGGCATAGGCCAAGCCGGGGAACACGCGGAACACGAAAGCCAGGCCATAGCGCTCGTCGGGCAACTGGATGGCGCGGTTGCCGTCCGTGCGATCGCGCACCACTTGGCCGGCGCGCGACAGCGCGAGCACGTGGCCGGGCTCGAGGCCCGCGGCGGTGCCGATATTGAGCACGACCACCTGCTTGGCGCCGCCGAACTGCACGCCGCCGTAGACCGCCGCGATGCGGCCATCAAGCATGACATCCGGCGCGCGGGGCACATAGCGCACCGGTTCGCGCGCCGGCTGGGGCACCAGCAAGGTGCCAGAGCCCATTTCCTGCTGGGCCGCCGTGACCTTGACGGTAGTTACCGCATCGAAGCCTTCCGGCGGGCGCGACACACGGACATTGCCCTGGTACTCGGCTTCATAGCCCAGCACGCGGCCGGTAACCGGGTCCTTGACCGGCTTGACCGGCTTGAAGGCCTGCCAGTCGCTGCCGACCACCGCCTCGGGCGGGGAAATGCCGCGCGCATAGGCGATGTCGCCCATGCCCAGGTAGACCCGCGACTCGGGCAGGGCGATGATGCGCGCCGAGGTCTCCAGCGTGCCCTGGTCCACCACCAGCGGGCGGATCAGGAACGGCTCGATGTCTTTGGCGGGGATGCTGGCGATGGCGCCATCGGGCCCGCCTTCGCTGCGCACGGCTGGCGTGAGGCGCACCGTGCCGCCGGCATCGGGGCTAGTGGAAAGCCAGGCGCGGCCGTCGCGCTGAATCAGGTACAGGACCTGGCCGGGATAAATCAGGTGTGGATTGCGGATCTGCTGCTGGTTCATCCCCCACAGCTCGGGCCAGCGCCAGGGCTGGCGCAGGAAGCGCCCGGAGATCCCCCAAAGCGTGTCGCCGCCACGCACGACATACTGCTGGGGCGCGTCCGAAGCCAGGTCGGCGGCGGCAATGCCCTGCTGCGCGGTAACGCTGGCCTGGGCCCGCTGGGCCGGGGTGACGGTAAGATCGGCGGCATGTACTGGCGCCCCTGTGGCGGCGGTGATTCCGGCCGCACACAATATCCAACGGGCAAACGCGTACGGCCTGCGGCCCGGCGCCGCCTGGTGTTCTTTGGTAAGATCGCGCATTTTCTCGAACCGGCTGGCAGAACAGCCGGATTGACCCTGGAGAGCGTGCCTGTTGCGGCGCGCCTTGAATTTTTGTACTTGCGCCCCGATTCTGCATGTAAACACCCGTAGCCGCAACGCGCGGGTCACATGTGTGAGCGGCAGGCGTTGCGCCCCAGCATCATGGCTAAACTCGACATCCTGACCTACCCTGATCCCCGCCTGCATACCGTGGCAAAACCGGTTGCCGTGGTGGACGACCGCATTCGCAAGCTGGTAGAGGACATGGCCGAGACCATGTACGAAGCCCCCGGCATCGGCCTGGCCGCGACCCAGGTGGACGTGCACGAACAGGTGGTGGTGATCGATATCTCCGAGACCCGTGACGCACTACAGGTCTTCATCAATCCTGAGATCGTCTGGTCCAGCGAGACCCGCAAGGTGGCGGAAGAGGGCTGCCTGTCGGTGCCCGAGGTCTACGACCGGGTCGAGCGCCCGGACCATGTGCGCGTGCGTGCCCTGAACGAGAAGGGCGAGCCATTCGAGATCGAAGCCGACGAGCTGCTGGYCGTGTGCATCCAGCACGAGATGGACCACCTCAAGGGCAAGGTCTTCGTCGAGTACCTGTCGCCACTCAAGCTTCAGCGCATCAAGTCCAAGCTGATCAAGCTGCACAAGCGCGAACGCACCCGTATGTAAGGCCGCCGCGGCCGGCCGCGCGCCGGCGCTGGCCTGCTACCGGCCAGCTAGCGGTCTGCTATCTTATTGCCTTCCCGATGAATCAAGTTACCGGCCGCTGATGCGGCCGGTGCCGCTTTATGCCGGAGCGTGCCATGTCCCAAGCCGCAAGCCCATCCCAAGCGCTGCGCGTTGCCTTTGCCGGCACGCCCGAATTCGCCCGCGTGGCGCTCGAAGCCATCCACGCCGCCGGTTTCCCGGTGGTGGCGGTGCTCAGCCAGCCCGACCGGCCAGCCGGCCGCGGCCTGCAGCTGCAGGCCAGCCCGGTCAAACAGTACGCGCTGGAGCGCAGCCTGGGCCCGGTGCTGCAGCCACGCTCGCTGCGCCGCAACGGCAAGTATCCCGAAGAGGCCGGCGCCGCCGTGGACACGCTGGCGCAGATCGCCCCGGATGTCATGGTGGTGGCCGCCTACGGCCTGATCCTGCCGGCCGAGGTGCTGGCGTTGCCACGCTACGGCTGCCTGAACATCCATGCCTCGCTGCTGCCGCGCTGGCGGGGCGCCGCGCCCATCCACCGCGCCATCGAGGCCGGCGATGCGCAGACCGGCATCACGCTGATGCAGATGGACGAAGGGCTGGATACGGGCGCGATGATCCAGGGCGAAACCGTGCCGATCGGCCCCGGCGACACCACCGCCACCCTGCACGACACGCTGGCCGCGCTAGGCGGGCGCATGGTGGTGGAGGCGCTGCGCCGCCTCGCCGCGGGCCAGCCGCTCACCGGCACGCCGCAGCCGGCCGAGGGCGTGACCTATGCCGAGAAGATCGCCAAGGAAGAAGCCCCGYTGGACCTGCGCCGCCCGGCTGCGGCGCTGGCCGCCCAGGTGCGCGCCTTCAACCCGTTCCCCGGCGCCACCGTGCAGGTCGGCGAGACCGTCATCAAGTGCTGGCAGGCCCAGCCCCTGGCGTCCACGGCCAGCCACCCGCAGGCGCCGGGCACTGTGCTCGCGGCGGATGCCGATGGCGTGGTGATCGCCTGCGGCGAGGGCGCGCTGCGTGTGGCCGAGCTGCAGAAGCCGGGCGGGCGCCGCGTGCCGGCCCAGCAGTTCCTGCAAAGCATGCCGCTGCCGCCGGGTACCCGCTGCGCCGTGCCTGGCGGCACGGCATAATCGCCCTGCGCTTGCGGCAAAGCCACGATGCCCGGCTTGCCGCAGCATGCTCCGCAAGCCATTTCCGCATCCCATCCACCGGCAGCCAACCATGCTCGGCATTACTGACCTTCCCTTGTTCGTTGGCGCGGTGTTCCTGCTCAATGTGACGCCTGGCCCGGATACCGCCTATATCGTCGGGCGCAGCGTGGCGCAGGGCAGGGCGGCAGGCGTGGTCTCGGCGCTCGGGGTCAGTGCCGGATGCTGCGTGCACTCGCTGGCCATCGCCTTCGGCCTGACTGCCTTGCTGGCGGCATCGGCCACCGCCTTTACCCTGATCAAGTTTGCCGGTGCTGCCTATCTGGTGTGGCTTGGGCTGCGCCTGATCTGGCAGCGATCCGCGCCCCCCGGCGCGGACGCGGCCCCCGCTGCCCAGCCGGGCACGCGCGGCCTGCGCGCTTTGTTCATGCAGGGCTTCCTCACCAATGTGCTGAATCCAAAGGTGATCCTGTTCTTCATTTCCTTCTTCCCGCAGTTCGTGGATCGCAACGCCGAGCACCAGGCCCTGGCATTCCTGGCCCTGGGCGGCATCATGGTGGCGATGTCGACGCTATGGAACAGCCTGGTGGCATGGATGGCGGGCACCCTGACCCGCCGCGCCAGCGAGGTGCCGCGCCTAAAGTGCTGGATGGACCGCATTGTGGGCATGGCATTCATCGGGCTGGGCGCGCGCCTGGCCTTTGCCCAACGCTAGGAACGGTTGCCAAACCCGCTGGCACAACGAACGGCTGCCGGCGCCGCCTGCCCTTTTTTTAGGCAGGTGACGGTTGAATTTCCGGGCCGGGGTACTATCTAAACAGCACCGCGCCACGCTTTGCGCAGCACGGCCAGCCCGGCCACCCGGTGCGCGCGCGAGGATGGTTTTTTCGGAGATCACGACAATGTTCAACTGGGTCAAGACCTTCATGCTGATGGCCGCCATCACGGCGCTGTTCATCGTCATCGGTGGCATGATCGGCGGCCGCAGCGGCATGATGTTCGCGCTGATCATGGCGCTGGGCATGAACTTCTTCTCTTACTGGTTCTCGGACAAGATGGTCCTGCGCATGTACAACGCGCAGGAAGTCGACGCGAGCACGGCACCGCAGTTCTACGGCATGTTGCAGGAGCTGGCGCAGCGCGCCCAGCTGCCGATGCCGCGCGTGTACCTGATCAACGAGGATGCGCCCAACGCCTTTGCCACCGGCCGCGATCCGGAGCATGCCGCCGTTGCGGCCACCACCGGCATCCTGCGGGTGCTGTCGGAGCGCGAACTGCGCGGCGTGATGGCCCACGAGCTGGCTCACGTGCAGCACCGCGATATCCTGATCTCGACCATCGCCGCCACCATGGCCGGCGCCATCGCCGCGCTGGCCAACTTCGCCATGTTCTTTGGCGGGCGCGATGAGAACGGCAACCGCTCCAACCCCATTGCCAGCATCGCGGTGGCAATCCTGGCCCCGCTGGCGGCCTCGCTGATCCAGATGGCGATTTCCCGCGCCCGGGAGTTCGAGGCGGACCGCGGCGGCGCCACCATCAGCGGCGACCCGCAGGCGCTGGCGATGGCGCTCGACAAGATCCACCGCTATGCGCAAGGGATTCCGTTCCAGACCGCGGAACAGCATCCAGCCACGGCGCAGATGATGATCATGAACCCGCTCTCGGGCGGCGGCATCGCCAACCTGTTCTCGACCCACCCGGCGACCGAGGAACGCGTGGCGCGGCTGATGCAGATGGCACAGACCGGCGTCTATCCGGTGTAGGCGCGGTCCAAGCGTGGTCCAAGCGCGGTCCAAGCCGCCGCGCTACCCCCTCGCTGCGGCCAGCCAGGCGCAAAAACGCCGGCCCCCGCCACATACAGGGTAAACTGCCCGCCGTGCTTCCCCGGAAGCGGCGGGCAGTGTGTTTTTGGCCTTGCCCGGCCTTGCCGCCAGTCCTCGCCGCTTGCGGCTTGCCTCCTGCCACCCCGTTTTACCGTCTCACTGCCCCACTGTCATGCGCCTGCAACACGAATCCCTCGCTTTCCAGATGCTCGCCGCCGCGGCTGCCGTACGCGGCGTCAACGAAGGCAGCGCGCTGCCACTGGCCATCGAGAACGCCGCCGCCCAGTACCGCCTGGACCGCGTGCGCGACGCCGCCACGCGTGGCGCCCTGCAGGACCTGGCCTACCGCACCATGCGCCAGTTCGGCACGGCGCGCGCGCTGGTCACCAAGCTGGTGACCCGGCCGCCCGGCGCGCTGGTGGACTCCCTGCTGGCCGTGGCCCTGGCGTTGCTGGTCGAGGACGAGCAGGGAGAAGGGGGCTATACCGAGTTCACCGTGGTCGACCAGGCCGTCAGCGCGGCAGCCTCCGAGCCCAAGACCGCGCACGCGCGCGGGCTGGTAAACGCCGTGCTGCGCCGTTTCCTGCGTGAACGCAAGGCACTGCTGGCCGAGGTGCGCCAGGACGACGAAGCACGCTGGAACTTGCCCGCATGGTGGCTGGATGCGCTGCGCAAGGCGTACCCGGACCAGTGGACCGCGCTGGCCGAGAGTGCCAATGTGCGCCCGCCCATGACCCTGCGCGTCAATACGGCGCGGGTCTCGGTGCCTGACTACCTCAAGCGCGTGCTCAATGCCGGCATGGCGGGCGTGGCCATCGGCCCGCAGGCCGTGCGGCTGGTGCGCGCGTTTCCCGTGTCGCAGATCCCCGGGTTTGCCGAGGGCGATGTCTCGGTGCAAGACGCCGGCGCGCAACTGGCCGCTCCGCTGCTGGACCTGGCCGACGGCCAGCGCGTACTCGATGCGTGCGCCGCGCCCGGCGGCAAGACCGGCCACATCCTTGAACTCGCCAACGTGGAAGTCACCGCGCTGGAGAGCGATGCGCAGCGCGCCACCCGCATCGACGAGAACCTTGCGCGCCTGGGCCAGCAAGCCACCGTGGTGGTAGGCGACGCAAGCCGCCCGCAGGACTGGTGGGACAACCGCCAGTACGACCGCATCCTGGCTGACGTGCCGTGCTCCGCCTCGGGCATCGTGCGCCGCCACCCGGACATCCGCTGGCTGCGCCGCGAGGTGGATATCCCCCGGCTGGTCACCGAGCAGCGGCGCATCGTGTCGCAGCTCTGGAATCTGCTCAAGCCGGGCGGCATCCTGGTCTATGTCACCTGTTCAATTTTCCCAACGGAGAACGAAGAGCAGGCGCGCTGGTTTGGTGCACAGCTACCAGATGCGATACGATTGCAAGCGCCCGGCCAGATGCTGCCGGGTAGCAAGGATCAGTTGGCCGGTGGCGGAAATGGCAGCCAGGAAGGCCTGCCCACCGATCACGATGGCTTCTTCTACGCCCGTTTCCAGAAACGACCCTGACCGATCCCAATCGATCCCAATGCCGAACCCGCTTCGCTTGTTCGTCCTTCGCGTCCCAGACGACAGTGCGTGCGTGCCCCTTGCTGCAGCTCGGGCAGCTGCTTCAGTAGCCGGCGCCGGCCCGATATGCAGCGTGCGCGCGCGGCTGGCGTCGTGGTGGCTCGCAGCGACGATCGTGCTCGGTATCCTGATGACGCTGGTCGCGCTGCCGGGCACGGCCCGCGCCGACGGCATTGAAGTCAACGAGGCCCGCATCGAGTACCAGGACGGAGGCTTCGACCTGGCCGCGAGTTTCGATTTCGATCTGCCGCCGCCGCTTGAAGACGCGCTCAACAAAGGCATCTCGCTGTATTTCGTCGTCGATTTCCAGCTCACCCGCCCACGCTGGTACTGGTTCGATGAAAAACCCGTCAATGCCAGCCGCAGCGTGCGGCTGTCCTACCATCCGCTCACGCGCCAGTACCGTGTGTCGACCGGCGGCCTGCAATTGCCGTTCATGCGCCTGAAGGGCGCGCTGCAGTTCATCCAGCGCGTGCGGGGCTGGCGCGTGTTCGAGCGCAGCATGGTCAAGCCGGGCGAGACCTACCAGGCCGAGGCGCGCATGCGCCTGGACCTGACGCAACTGCCCAAGCCATTCCAGATCAACGCCGTCAACACYCGCGAGTGGAACCTGGCATCGGAATGGCGGCGCTTCAACTTCACCGTGCCGAGCGAATTCCCGCCGCCGCCCGCGCCAGCGCCACCGCCGCAACTGGTGCCTGTGCCGGCGCCGGCGTCTGCCGCGTCCGCCGCGGTGGCCGGCGAAACGCGTGCGGTGCCGTTCGCGCAGACCGTATCGACCGTGCTCTCTCCCACCACCCTGGTGCAGCCGGCCGCGGGCCAGCCATGAGCGTGCCCCCCAGCCTGTGGGACAGCCGGTTCCGGCGCGTGCTTTACCGCGTCGTGGCGGGCATCATCGTGTTCCTGGCGCTGGTGCTGGTAGCACTGCTCGCCGGCGCCTCGGCCAATACCGAATTCTTCGATCGGTACTTCACGCTGCTGTTCAAGATCAACCTGGTGATCGGCATCCTGCTGGTGCTGATCATCGGCGCGCTGGCGCTGACCCTGTGGCTGCGCTACCGCCGCGGCAAGTTCGGCACGCGGCTGATGACCAAGCTCGCCGTGTTCTTCGGCGTGGTGGGCGTGCTGCCCGGCGTGCTGATCTACCTGGTGTCGCTGCAGTTCGTCTCGCGCAGCATCGAGTCCTGGTTCGACGTTCGCGTCGAGACCGCGCTCGAGGCCGGCCTCAACCTTGGCCGCTCCACCATCGACAGCTCGCTGTCGGACCTGCAAGGCAAGGCGCGGCTAATGGCCGACCAGCTCACCAGCTCGCCCAATGTCGCCACCTCGCTGCAGCTCAACCGGCTGCGCGAGCAATACGGCGTGCAGGAAGCCGCCATCTTTACCGGCAGCGGCCGCGTGATCGCCACGGCGTCGAGCAACTATGCGTCGCTGGTGCCGGACCTGCCCTCTGGCGTGCTGGCCGAGCAGGCGCGGCTGGCCGGCGGCTATGCCGCGGTGGAAGGGGGCACCGATTCATCCGTCGATAGCCATCACCAGCCCGAGCGTACCGATGGCTCCCACCTGTACCGGCTGCGCGTCATCGTGCCGCTGGGCCCCGCGCCCACCGCGCAAACCGACGCACCCCCAACCGCGGATAGCGCCAGCCGGCCCGCGGGCAAGCCGGGCCTCAATGGTGCCGGCCGCTGGGCCGGATCGGGGCTGTCTGTCGAGCGCCGCCCCGAGGACGCCGCATCGTCCGGCTTTGGGCTGGTGGGCGACACCGTGCGCGAGGAGCGCTACCTGCAGGTCGTGCATCCGGTGCCGGCAGCGTTGGCGCGCAATGCCGACGAAGTCCAGCGCGCCTACCAGGAGTACCAGGAAAAGGCGCTCGGCCGCACCGGCCTGCGCAAGATGTATATCGGCACGCTGACGCTCACGCTGTTCCTCGCGGTGTTCATTGCCGTGATGCTGGCGCTGCTGCTCGGCGGGCAGCTGGCGCGGCCGCTGCTGATGTTGCTGCAAGGGACCAAGGAAGTGGCCGAGGGTGACCTCTCGCCCAAACGCGAGCTCAAGAGCCGCGACGAGCTCGGCATGCTGACCCAGCAGTTCAACATGATGACGCGCCAGCTGTCGGAAGCGCGCATCGCGGTGGAGCAGAACCGCAGCGCGCTCGAGAAATCGACGGCGTATCTCGAGAGCGTGCTGCAGAACCTCACCGCCGGCGTGTTCGTGTTCGATCGCCGCTTTGTGCTGATCACCGCCAATCCCGGGGCCGAGCGCATCTTCCGCCAGCCGTTTTCCGGCGCGCTGGGCCAGCCCATCGACAGCATCCCGGCCCTCGGCGAGTTCGGCGACATCGTGCGGCAGGCCTTCTCCGAGCAGAGCACCAGTGAAATGCTGGGCGGCGCGCAGCACTGGCAAAAGCAGATCGAGCTGCCGCAGAGCGACGAGGAACAAGCGCTCACACTGCTGGTGCGCGGCGCGCGCCTGCCGGGCGGGCACGGCGACGAGCGCGACGAACCTGGCTACGTGGTGGTGTTCGACGACATTTCCGATGTGATTTCCGCTCAACGCTCGGTGGCGTGGGGCGAAGTGGCACGGCGCCTCGCGCATGAGATCAAGAATCCGCTGACCCCGATCCAGCTCTCGGCTGAGCGCCTGCAGATGAAGCTCTCGCCCAAACTGGAGGGCGCCGACGTCGACGTGCTCAAGCGCGGCGCCACCACCATCGTCAACCAGGTGCAGGCCATGAAGCGCATGGTCGACGACTTCCGTGACTACGCCCGCACGCCGCCTGCGCTGTTGCAGTCACTGCAGCTCAACGGCCTGGTTGCCGAAGTGCTGCATCTCTACGGCATCGACGACACCGGCGCGCACGAGCATGCCGTGATCCATCCGGCGCTGGCCGCCTGCCTGCCCGAAATCAAGGGCGATCCGACCCAGCTGCGCCAGGTGATTCACAACCTGCTGCAAAACGCGCAGGATGCGGTGGCGGACAACCTCGGCGCGGCTAGGGCGGCGCCCCATATCGCTCTGCACACCGAGACTGTAGAATACAAAGATTCTGCCGGCGAAGACCGGCAGGCCGTCAAGCTCACCATTGCGGATAACGGTCCCGGTTTCGCTCCGCGTATCCTTAGTCGCGCGTTCGAGCCGTATGTGACCACCAAGGCCAAAGGAACAGGCCTGGGTCTTGCGATGGTGAAGAAGATCATTGACGAACACGGCGCACGCATCGAGTTGCGCAATCGCATGGAGGGCTCCGACATCATCGGGGCGCAGATCTCCATCCTGTTCGTTAAACTGGCATAGTCAATGTGCGGCCCCGAACCCGGCAAGCCGCGGTGGGGTCAAGAGGGGAAGTATGGCAACCATCCTCGTAGTCGACGACGAAATGGGTATCCGGGAGTTGCTCTCGGAAATCCTCAGCGACGAAGGCCATGTGGTCGAAGTGGCAGAAAACGCGCAGAAAGCGCGCGAGTACCGTGCCGGCAATACGCCAGACCTGGTGCTGCTTGACATCTGGATGCCCGATACCGACGGCGTCACGCTGCTCAAGGAGTGGTCGGCCCAAGGCTTGCTCTCCATGCCCGTCATCATGATGTCGGGACACGCAACCATCGATACCGCGGTGGAGGCAACCAAGATTGGCGCGCTCAATTTCCTCGAGAAGCCAATTGCCTTGCAAAAGCTGCTCTCGGCAGTCGAGCAGGGCCTGGCGCGTGGCATCGAGCGTCCGCGCTCGGGCGTGGCCGCAGCCGCGGCACTCGCCGCGAACGGCAATGGCGAGGGCACGGCGGCGATTGCCGCGGAAAGCGCCGCCGAGGCCGCCAATGGCAGCCCGCAACGCTTGCCCGAAGCCGAGATGCATTTCTCTTTCGACATGCCGCTGCGCGAAGCACGCGACCTGTTCGAGCGCGCTTACTTCGAATACCACTTGCTGCGCGAGCACGGCAGCATGACCCGCGTCGCCGAGAAAACCGGCCTCGAGCGCACCCACTTGTACCGCAAGCTCAAGCAGCTTGGCGTGGAACTCGGCCGCAACAAGCCGGAACCTGCGGAACAATGATGCGGTGATGCACGCAGCGCTTGACCGGGTCGAAAAGCGCTGTTATAGTTTCGCTTCTTTGGCCCGGTAGCTCAGTCGGTAGAGCAGAGGATTGAAAATCCTTGTGTCGGCGGTTCGATTCCGTCCCAGGCCACCAGCATTACGAAAAAGCCCAAGATCTGAAAAGGTCTTGGGCTTTTTTCATTGTGACCACATCCCATTGTGGCCATCGTTTCATCGCTGCCTTGCAGGGCCTTCTTCCGGCGCGTCTGAAAGGCCCAGCCCTGAGCGCTAGACCCTACCCCCTCATCCCACGCATTTAGCCGCTTGGAACACGGCCTGGACGCGTCTATCACCTCCGTTGCGGCGGCCTCGCCCCACGCGCGCAAACCCTTGCAATATCACCTGTCGCCGCCTAATGTTCAGGCACGAATTCGTCTGTCCAGTGCCATCGCGCCCGCGATTATCGGCATTGCGCCAATTACCCCCAAAATCCGCTTTTCGCATTGGGTCCTGACCTCCGATTTTCGCGATGTCATGTCACCATCCATGCCATCCCGATCGCGATTCAGCAAAGCACGCCAAGCATTCGATACCACCGGTTCATTCAAAACTACCCAAGCATGCATTGACGCTGCAAGGCGAAAGACGAAACACTGCGCGCTCCCGCCCATCACTGCAAACCCGATGCACGCGCCTTCCCCCGATACCATGGCCGCCCCGGTCCACGCTGCCGAACCGCACAGCGCAAGCGTACCTGCGGCTGCGAGCACGCTCTGTCAGCGCCTGGTCGCGGAAGGACTCGGCACGGCGCTGCTGGTGGCGGTGGTGGTGGGTTCGGGCATTCGCGCGCAGCAGCTGGCCGGCGGCAATGTCGCGCTGGCCTTGCTGGCGAACTCGCTGGCCACGGGCGGCGGGCTGATTGCATTGTTGCTCGCGCTGGGACCGGTCTCGGGTGGGCACTTCAACCCCGTCGTCACGCTCTCGGCGATGGTGCGCGGCGCGCTGCCGGCGCGCGATGCCTGGCGCTACGGCCTGGTGCAGATGGGCGGCGCCATCGCAGGGGTCGCCTGCGCGCATGCGATGTTTGGCGAGCCGATGCTGGCCTGGTCGGCGCAAAGCCGTACCGGGCCATCGATGTGGTGGAGCGAGTTTGTTGCCACCTTTGGCCTCATCGGCATAGCAATCGGCACCGGGCGCAGCCGGCCCGGGCTGGTGCCGTTCGCGGTGGCGGGCTATATCACCGCGGGGTACTGGTTCACGGCATCGACGTCATTCGCCAACCCGGCGCTGACCCTTGCGTGCGCGCTGACGGCAACCTTCACCGGCATTCGCGCCATCGATGTGCCGGGCTTCGTGCTGGCGCAGCTAGCGGGCGGGCTGAGCGCCACGCTGGTCTTCCACTGGCTGCTGCGAGCACCGGCGGTGCTGCCGGGCCGCGCGCCGCTCACGCGCAAGGCGCCATGGCGACGAGCAGCCGCAGCCGCTATTGCGCCTACCAGCGGCGATTGAGCTGCACGCCGAAGATTGAGCCCGAGGTCTGCGAAGCCCAGGTATCGGTGGGTGAGGAAAAGGCGATGCCGTCCACGTCGTTGGCCCTGCTGTAGGTGTAGAAGGCGCGCAGGTTGGCATTGCCGGCCGCCTTGCCGAGCGTGAAGGTAGGCGCCACGGTCACCGCCGTGCGCTGTCCACTGGCGCCGAAGCCCGAAGAGATCTGGTCGTGCGCCACTTCGAAGGTCAGCTTGAACTGGTCGCTGGCGATATAGGCGGGGCGCACACGCGTGGCCATCCATTGCAGCGTGCCCACCGGCGAGCGGTCGAACTGCATGCTGGACTCGACCGAGCCCGCCAGGCCCAGCCCCGAGCGTTGCTTCCACTCCATCGATTCGGCCACGCGTACCCGCGACAAGGCGGGCCCCATGCCGGTGTAGCCGGTCAACGCGTTACGGCTGCCCTCGCCAAACTGCATGCCGAAGCGGTTGGTGCCGGCGAGCACGCCTTGCTGCTCATGCATGGCCGACACCCACCACGCACTGCCGGTCTGCTGGATCAGCGGCTGCGCTTCCACCCGCGTATAGCCCAGTTGCACCGAGCCTTTCTCATTGGTGGCGATGGGCGCGGTACGCAGCGAGTGATAGCTCGGCAGGTTGGCGCCATTCAGGTCATTGCGCGCGGTGTACTGGTAGTTGAGCGCGATGTCGCCAAAGCGGGCGTTATCCACGCCGAAACGCATCGCCGGCGACGTAGGCGGCAGCAGCCCCGACGACATCAGGAACGATGAGCTCTCGCGCCGGCCGGCCCACATCGTGGCGCCGTCCAGCACCGACAGCCCGCTGACCGAGGTATAGATCTGCGGCAGCAGGGCATAGGGATCGACTGCGGCCGGGCGGCCATTGATCGAAGTGGCATCGGTCCCCTTGGCCTGCGCCACCAGTTGCACCTGCGCACCGCCGTCGAGCGAGAACAGGGACTCCTTGACCTTGACCTCGCCGGTGCTGCGGCACGCGAGGCCGCCGCCGATGCCGGTGGACAAGGTGCCGCCGCCAGCGCAGGCACGGGTGGCGGTGGTGCGATCGTCATACGCGGCGCGCCCGCTGTAGCTGAGGCGCCAGACCTGGTTGCCGGCAGGATCATCGGCGGGCAGCTGGGACACCAGCGCATAGCTTTCGTCGGCGCTGGCCGGCGTGTCGGCGACTTCGCCCTCGGCGGGCGTGGCGACCTTCGGCACGGCCTCCGCCACGAACTCGCCAAGGCGCTTGGGAAAGAGCACGACGGGCGGGGGAGGCGCGACAACCGGCTCCGGGGGCAAGGGTGGATCGGGCGGGCCGGCGAGCTCGTTACCGTTGTCATCCAGGCCGGCATTGGCCCAGGTAGCAGGCGGGGGCGGCTCTGGCAGGGCGGGGGTAGGGGCGGGCGAAGCACCATCCGCAGCGGCGACTTTGGGCGCTTCCTGCGCGACAGCCGCAGCCGGAGTGTCGCCGGATGCCGGTGCCGCAGCCGCTTGTTCGTCCGCAATCAACGCTGCCAGCGGGTCGGCGCCAGGCGGGGGAGCCGGACGCTGCGGCATCGTGGGCGTGGCTGGCACATCGGCTGCCGCCAGGTCAGGCCCGGTCTGCGCGCACGCGTTCAGTCCCCAGGCGGCCAGCACGGCAACGGCGAGGCAACGCGAGCGGAGCGCCGGCAGGCGGCCGGAAGCGGGCGAAACGGCAAACAACATAGGGCGGGACCAGTAAGGCGTGATTTTTTAACAGTCGACCGATTGGACCGCAAGCGGGGTTACAAAATCCGCGGCGAGGCGTCCTTCTCACCATATGGAATACATCGCTTGCGCCATCTGGCACGCGACGGTGCGGCCATGCCAATGGGRGCGGAGCGGGATGACAGGACGATGTACAGCAGCCGCTGAATCTGCACTTTCCTAGCGAAAACCCGCACTTGCACGGCCCCCCGTGGCGAAAGGGCCACCGCTATAATCATCTGGCCTGTCCGACGGGTACGGACCGGCCCCCGAGCCTGTTACGAAGGCATGCCAGGATACGCCACATTCCTGGCGTGTCTCCGTAACAGGCTCATTGTTGCGCGGTGGCTTTACCCCGGCTGCTTGCGCGTCTCGGTGCAGAGCGGAATGCCCGCGCATGACGCGGGCGTGCCCCCCCCTGCTGCCGCACTAAAAATCTATAAAAGAGGAGAAGTCATGGAACGTCGTTCCTTTCTGTTGAAGGCATCGGCCGTGGCCGCCACGGGTGCGCTGGCCGCGTGCGGCAAGGAAGAAAAGGCCGCCGCGCCGGCCGCCGCCGGTGCCAGCGCACCGGCCGTGATCGGCAGCAATCCGGCCGTGGAATGGCGCCTGGCTTCGAGCTTCCCCAAGTCGCTTGACACCATCTACGGTGGCGCCGAGCTGCTGTCGCAACGGGTCAAGGAACTGACCGACGGCAAATTCAACATCAAGGTCTTCGCCGCCGGCGAACTCGTGCCGGGCCTGCAGGTGCTGGACGCCGTGCAGAACAATACCGTCCAGATCGGCCACACCGCCGGCTACTACTACTTCGGCAAGAACCCGACGTTGTGCTTCGACACCACCGTCCCGTTCGGCCTGACCTCGCGCCAGCAAAACGCCTGGATGATGCAGGGCAACGGCATGAAGCTGATGCGCGAATTCTTCAAGGAATACAACGTCGTCAACTTCCTGGGCGGCAATACCAACGCGCAGATGGGCGGCTGGTTCCGCAAGGAGATCAAGACGGTCGCCGACCTGCAGGGCCTGAAGTACCGGATCGCCGGTTTTGCCGGCGTGGTGCTGTCGCGCCTGGGCGTGGTGCCGCAGCAGATCGCTGGCGGCGACATCTATCCCGCACTGGAAAAGGGCACCATCGACGCGGCGGAATGGGTTGGCCCGTACGATGACGAGAAGCTCGGCTTCTACAAGGTCGCCCCGTACTACTACTACCCGGGCTGGTGGGAAGGCAGCGCGCAGCTGTCCTTCTACTCGTCGGCAACCGAATACGAGAAGCTGCCCGCGCTGTACAAGCGCGCGCTGGAAACGGCCACGATCGAAGTCCACACCAACATGATGGCCAAGTACGACGCGGTCAATCCGCAAGCGCTGGCCCGCCTGTTGGAAAACGGCGTGAAGCTGCGTCCGTTCTCCAAGGAAATCATGGAAGCCTGCTTCAAGGCCACCCAGGACGCCTACGCCGAGGAAACCGCCAAGAACCCGTCGTTCAAGAAGATCTACGACGACTGGCGCGTATTCCGCAACAACGAAGCAGCGTGGTTCAACGTGGCCGAGCAGGCATTTTCGCAGTTCAGCTTCGCGCGCAAGCTGTAAGCGCGCTGCCGCCATCCATGCGATGGTGGTGCAAGCCAACCATAAGCCCGTGCTCAGCACGGGCTTTTTTACGCCGGTAGAATCCCCCGATTCCTTGGGACTCTTCATGCAAACTGGCATCATCTACGCGCTGCTCGCCTACATCATCTGGGGCTTGCTGCCGCTCTATATCAAATCCCTCCATGGCATCGCGCCTATGGAGATCCTGCTGCACCGCATGGTGTGGTCGCTGGTGTTCCTCGGGCTGGTGCTGACCTGGCGGCGCCACTGGGGCTGGCTGCGCGGCGTCTGGACCAATCCGCGCCTGCTGGCCGGCTTCGTCGCCAGTGCGCTGCTGCTGAGCGGCAACTGGTTTCTCTACATCTGGTCGGTATCGAACGGCCGGGTGGTCGACGCCAGCCTGGGCTACTTCATCAACCCGCTGTTCAATGTGCTGCTGGGCGTGCTGTTCCTGCACGAGCGGCTGCGTCCCGGCCAGTGGGCCTCCATTGCGCTGGCTGCGGCAGGCGTGGTCTGGCTGACCGTAGCCGCGGGCCAGTTACCATGGATTGCGCTGGCGCTGGCCGCGACCTTTGGCGGCTACGGGCTGCTGCGCAAGACGGCCACGCTGGGCGCGCTGGAAGGCCTCTCGCTGGAGACCATGCTGCTGTTCCCGCTGGCGGCAAGCGCTCTGGCGTACTTGTTCGCGACGGGCCAGGCCGACATCACCGAGGTGGGCGGCGGGGTGCAGTTGCTGGCGCTGCTTGCCGGGCCAGTCACCGCCGTCCCCTTGCTGCTGTTCGCGGCCGGCGCGCGGCGTATCCCGCTGTCCTTGCTGGGGCTGCTGCAGTACACCGGCCCGACGCTGCAGCTGCTGCTCGGCGTATGGCTCTGGAACGAGCCGTTCCCGGCCAGCAAGCAGATCGGCTTCGCGATGATCTGGATATCGCTGGTTGTTTATGCGGTCGAGGGGATATGGGCGGGGCGCCAGCGCGCGAAGCTGGCGACGCAAGGGTGAAAAAGGGGCCTCATAGAGGCCTCTTTATATTTGCACCAACTATGAATCTTACTTGGCGCCAATATAAAACATTCATCACATGGATATCTTGCGTGCCTTCGAGGCAGTTCACTCAGCGAGCAGTGAGCCAAGTCTTGGCAATCCAGCTCAAAATAATTCTTACCATTTATTAAACTAAACAAAAATAAGTCTTCTTGATTGGTAGCAAGAATACAAATCCCCGTTACCCGGACACACCTGGTCAGTAAAGCCCACGCACTTGCGCATGCAGCCGTACCAGCCCCAGCAGCGCATCGATATTGGGGGTCGCGATCCCGACGTGCTCGCCGATTTCCCGCACCGATGCCACCAGCGCATCGATCTCCACCGGCCGCCCGGCCTCCGCATCCTGCAGCATCGAAGTCTTGAAGGCGCCCAGCTTGCGCGTGACCTGGCTGCGCTCCTCGCCGCTCTGCGCAATCGGGCAACCGATGACCGCGCCGATCTCGCCAGCTTCTTCCATCACCGCCAGGCAGAAACGATTGACCAGCGGATCGTCGAGGATGCGGTCACAGGTGGCGCCGGTCAGCACGGAGACCGGATTCATCGTCATATTGCCCCACAGCTTGAACCAGATGTCCTGCTGGATCGCGGCGCTGCGCTCGACCTCCAGGCTACCGCTGGCGAGCAGGCTGGCCACGGCCTCGAGCTTGCCGGCTGCCATGCCGGTAGCGCCACCCGCGGCGCCCAGGATCAAGCGCGCGCCAAAGCCGTGGCGCACAGTGGCCGGGGCCGGCGTGGAGGCGGTCAGGTGCACCACGCAGCCGATCACCTGCGCGGCCGGGATGGCGCGCGCAATGGCACCTTGCGGATCCACGGTGCGCAGCGACAACCCGGCATGCGGGCCGGGCCGCTCGAAGAACCACCACGGCACGCCGTTCATCGCTGTCACCACCACCGTATCAGGGCCGATCAGCGGCCCGATGGTCTGCGCCAGCTGTGGCAACGCCGGGGCTTTCACCGCCAGGATCACCACATCTTGCGTACCTAGCGCTGCGGGATCGCCTTGCCCATTGACCGGAAACGTCTCGGTGCGCTCGCCCTCGATCAGGGTCAGGCCTTGCGAGCGCAGCGCCTCCAGCGTCTGGCCGCGCGCCAGTATGTTCAGCGCCTGGCCGGAACGGGCAAGCCGCGCGCCGATAAAGCCGCCGACGGCGCCTGCGCCGACGATGCATAGGGATGTCATGACTGCCTTGTTCCTGTACGTTTATTCCCGCGACGAATCAATGATTACTAATCACGATACGATTCATCGATGTGGTTAATTTCCCGCGTCAGTGCTGCGAACACATCTTCGCCCGCGCCAAACTTGGGATTGAACTGCAGCGAGTCGCGCGTGCACTTGCGCTGAATCTCCTCGGGCACCGGCAGCGCCGCCCCCATGGCCAGCGTGGCCAGCTGGATCTCGCAGGCGCGGTTGAGCAGCCAGAGCGTGGAAAAGGTACGCGCAATGCTGTCGCCCCAGGCCAGCAGGCCATGATTGCGCAGGATCACGGCAGGCTTGTCGCCGATATTGCGCACCAGGCGCGGCCCTTCGTCGTCGTGCACGGTGATGCCCTCAAACGGATGGTAGGCCACCTTGCCGAACAATTGCGCTGCGTAAAAGTTGCTCATCGACAGGCCCTGCGCCGAACAGGCGACCGCCATGCCCGCCGTGGTATGCGTATGCATGACGCAGTGCGCGCCCGGGATCCCGGCGTGGATGGCCGCATGCACAGTGAAGCCGGCCGGGTTGACCGGCCAGCGGCTCTCGCCGATGACCTGCCCCGCCAGATCGATCTTCACCAGGTTGGAAGCGGTCACTTCCGCATAGCGCAGGCCGAAGGGATTGATCAGGAAATGGGGATGGCTGCCACCGCCGCCAGCCTCCGGCGGCAGGCGCAAGGTGATGTGGTTGTAGATCAGCTCGGTCCAGCCCAGCCGGTCGAAGATGCGGTAGCAGGCGGCTAGCTTGACGCGCGCCTCCCATTCCGCCGGATGACAGTTGGCTACAGCCATGCAGGTCTCCTCTCGCGTTGCTCGCGGCGTCGGTGCGCGCGCTTTCGGAATGCGGTTCAGGTGGGGTCGGGCCAGGATGCCAGCGCGGGAAAAACCATGCCGCTGCCCGATTAATTACCATGTTAATGATTTTGCAGGACTGGTCAAGCCGGGGCTACCCGCGTGCGCCAGCCTGAGGGCAGGCCATCCAGCAACGCCTCAGGCTCAAGGCAGCGTGTTACGCATGATCAGCAGCCACGGCATGTGCGAGTTGGTGACGTTGTCGATCATGCCGGAGTCACCGAGCTCGATCAGCTCCATCGACACCGATTGCTGGACATTGCCGCCGATGGCCTTGACCAGGCGTGCCGCCGGGTCGACCTCGACCACGATGTCGCAGTGCATGGGCGTGGTGCCAAAGCCGATCTCGGCCGCGCTGTCGAGGTACTTGTCGCGCCCGCGCGCGGCGCAGACCACATCGCCCGGGCGGGGCATGGCGGGCAACGGCTCGATGCGGAACGCCGGCGCGGGCAAAATGCCGTCGCGCGCGTCCACCACGTACATCGAGTGCGAATCGCCGGTCAGGAACTGGCGGTCGTCCAGGCCGGCCTTGCGCATCACCCAGGAAATAAACACCGCGGACCAGGCCCAGTTTCCCTGGGTGATCTGGCGGCAGGTGACAGCCTTGCCCACGATGGCCCAATAGCGCTGGGCGAGTTTGCAGCCCTGGGGCGTGGCCTCCATGCCGGTGCCATCGGGAAAGTGCAGGCAGGCGGACTCGCTGCTTTCTTCTTCCTCGCGATCGGCGGATCGGTCCGCGGCATCCACTCCCTCCTCATTGGCCCCCGCCACCGGCATGCCGGGCAATACCGGCGCGGGCAGCGGGCTATCGGCTACGCACGCGGTGTCGTCGCGGCCCAGGCGCACGGTCTGGCCACCCCAGCGCTGCCATTCCTGCCAGGCGATCTCGACGATGCGCTGGCGCTGCGTGGCGCCGGGCGTTGTCACGGCTCTTTCCGTATCGGGGAGGGGGGTCGCCTGAGGCCGGGCGGGCGGAGAAGGCGTGGTGCAACCGGAGACCAGCGCGAGCGTCATCAGCAGGCTCAGGCCAAGCCCTCGTGCCTGTGGAAAATTTTGTGGGAAACGTTGTGAATAAAGCTGTGGAAATCTGCCGCGCGGCGAACGAAGGTGCATGAGAGGCCTACTGAGCAGGACGCCCTAGACCCTTGTATTTACAGAGGGAAGGCGCCGACAGGGCACTATCTTACCGGGCTGGCGGAGGATGCGGCGTATACCGCGAAGCGGCAGGATAACCGCGGGTCGAACACTGTGGATAACGCGCCCCGCCTGGCGCTCACCCATGCCATCAGGCAACTGGTGGCGGCACGGCGGGGTTGATCCAACTGGGCTGGCACGAGACCGCCCGCGGGACTCACTGGTTCACTGCGTCCTTGAACTTCTGGCCAGCCTTGAACTTGACGGTCTTGGCGGCTTCGACCTTGATTTCTTCGCCGGTGCGCGGGTTGCGCGCCATGCGTTCGCCGCGCTCGCCCTGGCTGAAGGTGCCAAAGCCGATCAGGCTCAGGGTGTCGCCCTTGGCCACGGCTTCCATGATGGCGCCAAGCGTCACGTTCAGCGCTTGTTCTGCCTTGGCTTTGGTCAGGCCGTCCACGCCGGCCGCGATGGCGTCGATCAGTTCGGTTTTCGTCATGCTTCACTCCGTGTCGAGTTGATAAAACAAGGACGCCTGGCTGGGCCGGCGCACTGCGCACCGGCGCCGGCAAAGGCGCCGCGGGCCACATCATACCGTGTCGGGCCACGCCAACCGGGAACAGATTGTTACAGCGCACCCCGCTCCAGGCCGCGCTGGCTGGGGCTTTGTGGGGATTCGGGGAGATAAGCAGGGCCTTCGGCAGCGTCAGGATGGGCCTCAGGCGAGTTAACGCACCCAGGTGTCCCAGAGGGCATCCACGCTTGAAAAACGGCTCTAATCGCCCCGCAGGCCCTCTCAGGGGCATTGCATCGCAGAAGCGCAGCCCGGTGCGCGGAGGGCGAAATCCCTCTGATGCCCGGGCCTTGGGCGCGTGCCAACGGCTGTTGGCCGGCGCGCAGCGGCTATCCCTGCCCGTAAAGGGGCCTGACAGGCGCTGTGGGAGATTCTTTCGCTGGTGCCGAGCTGCGGGGACTGCGTACCCATTGCAGCGTAGCAGCGAGGCTCAAGGGGCCGCCAGGGAGGGGCATGCACTATTGTGCATGACGCTCGATTGACAAGGCGCAGCCGGAATCCAGGGCTATTCGCCTCATGCATGCGCTGGCCAACGCGGCAAACGATGCGCGTTTACGCGCCTGGCGGGGCCGACGTATGCCGCTGCCAGACAGCCCTTGTCGCGTATACGTCCGCGTCCAGCCTACGGACGTATACGCAATCCTTCTCATCAAAAAACCATGGATACACGGCAGTAAACCGTGCCGTGGCCAGCGGATTCCTTCTGCTCAAAAAAGAAGCCACGCCTGAAGCGGCTTTTCAGCCATTTATTTTTGCCGGGTTCTTTTTGCTCACCGGTAGCCGGACGTAGTCCTTTCTGTTTACTTCTTTCTTTAATGTATACAGATAGTAGTAGTAGGTAAACGGCAGCCTTTTCTGTGGATAACTCTGTAAACGCTTTTTAAATCAGTGCGTTGCAAGAAGCAGAAGTGGTGGGACCCGGTGTTGGCGGACGTGGATGACTTAGCCATTTGGCGGAGGGGGTCGGGTGAAACCCTCCGACTTATGCCTGATGCATCCCCATGCCAACCCCAGGCAGCCCACATGAATTGCATGTCTTTATCCCCAGATTTTTGCCGGGTTATCCACAGGCGATCAACGCGGTCGCGGTCGTATACGTAAACACCGAAGCGCTGATTAAGGCTGTTCTTGATGGTGGGCCTCCCCCGTAAACCAGTGCGTCGTATACCTGGCTTGACGTGTGCAGGTTCAGGCGGGTTGCCCTGGGTTGCCCCACGTTGTCCGTATACGCGGCTATTTGCCGGCAAGGGGATGCCGCGGCCAATATGGGCAGGTATCATCGCCATCGCGCCCGGGGCGGCGCGCAGCCACGCGGGGTGGCAGGCAGGCGGATCTATACGGGATGGCACATGGCGGAACAGGCAAAGCAAGAGGAATTGAAGCAGGAAGGGACTGACGCGAAAGACGCCAAGCGCGTCAAGAGCCCGAAGGAAGGCAAGCGCAAGACCGCGTCCGACCGCGTCGAAGTGCGCCGCTCGGGCGTGCATGGCAAGGGCGTTTATGCGAACGCGCTGATTGCCGAGGGCGAGCGCATCATCGAATACAAGGGCGAGCACATTTCTTGGAAGGAGGCGCTCAAGCGCCATCCGCACGATCCGGCGGATCCCAACCATACCTTCTACTTCAGCCTGGAAGACGGCGACGTGATCGACGCCAAGTTCGGCGGCAACCGCGCGCGCTGGATCAACCACGCCTGCCAGCCCAATTGCGAGGCGCGCGAGAAAAAGGGGCGGGTGTTCATCCACGCGCTGCGCGACATCGCAGGCGGCGAGGAACTGTTCTATGACTATGGGCTGGTGATCGACGCGCGCTACACCAAGAAGCTCAAGAAGGAGTTCGAGTGCCGTTGCGGCAGCCCGAAATGCCGCGGCACCATGCTGGCGCCGAAGGAAAAGAAGGCCAGCTAGAACACTGGAAAAGAGAAGGGCGAGCCGCGCCGCGGCTTGTCCCGCCTCAGACCGTCCCTGCGGCCTCGCACGGGATGCGGATCACAAAGCGCATGCCGCGCACCTCGGCCTCCTCCCCGGAGGCGGGCACATCCTCGATGCGGATGGTGCCGTGATGCAGGCCGATGATTTCATGCACGATCGCCAGACCCAGGCCCGCGCCGCCGGGCGGTTGCGCCGGCGCATTGGGCCCCGGCGTATGGTCGCCGCGGAAGAAGCGCTTGAAGACTTCCTCGCGGCGCGCCAGCGCGATGCCAGGCCCGTTGTCTTCCACCATCACCACCGCCATGCCGCGATGGCCGAGCGCCTCGCCGCCGGCGCGCACGGTGATGCGCCCGCCAGGCGGCACATATTTCACGGCATTGTCGATCAGGTTGCTGAGCGCTTCGCGCATCAGCAGGCGGTTGCCGCGCACCGTGGAGGGTGCCGCGCCGGTAAAGGTGGGGCCGGGCAAGGTCTCGAAGCCCAGGTCGATCTGGCGGGCCAGCGCCTGCGGCACCCACTCGGCGCCAGTCTCGAAGGCCAGCGTGGCCAGGTCGAAATGCTCGATCGGGCCGAGCCGCTCCAGCGATAGACCAGGCTCGGCGCGGGCCAGCGAGAGTAGCTGGTTGGACAGGCGCACCGCGCGGTCGGCCGCCGATTGCAGCTCGCGCAGCGCGTGGTCCGTCACCGCGGGATCCGCCGACTGCACCGCGCGGTCGGCATGCAGCTTGACGGCGGTGAGCGGGGTGCGCAACTGGTGCGCGGCATCGGCGATGAACTTGCGCTGCGCGTCCAGCGCATCGCGCAGCCTGGCCAGCAGCGCGTTGAGCGCGCGGATCAGTGGCTCCACTTCCGCCGGTACTTGCGTTTCATCGAGCGGCGCCAGCGAGCGCGCCGTCTGGCGATTGAGCTTGTCGGTGAGGATCTGCAGCGGCACAAGCTCTTCCTTGAGCACATGCGAGAGGATCAGGCTGCCCACCACCAGCAGCAGGATCAGCGGCACGGAGACCGAAAGCAGGATCTCGTTGGCGGCGGTCTCGCGCCGGTCCAGCAGTTCGGCCACTTCCACCACGATGGGCCCGCGCGGGACGCGCCCGGCCTCGCTGGTGGCCAGTTCATCCGAGGCCGGGCTGGGCAGGTTGACCGGCAGCCGCACGGCGCGCACCTGGCGCCCGCTGAACCAGGCGTAGAAGAGCCGCGCATCGTGCAGCGAGGTTTGCCCGGTGCCGTAGCCCAGCCAGGTGTCCATGCCGCCGATCAGCCCGTCGGGGCCGTGGATGCGCCAGTAGATGCGGTCGGTGCCTTCGGCCTCGACCAGCGTCTGCGCAATCATCGGAATGTCTTGCTCCAGCCGGGGGCCGGCAATGCGGATCTGCTGGGCGATATTGTTGGCCACGCCATACAGGGCGCGGTCGAATACCTGCGTGGTGTAGTGCGCCGCCAGCCAGTAGGAGAGCGAGCCGCTGGTCAGCACCAGCGCGAACAGCGGCGTGGCCAGCGCGCGCAGCAAGTGCACGCGCAGGCTTTGCGTGGAGGCCGAGCGCGCGGATGGCGTCGCGGCGGCGGTTGCAGCTTTGCCGGACGCGCCGGCGGCGGCGTCGGTCAGGGCCTTGGGAGGCTGGGGAGGACGTGGGCGCAGCCACATGGCAGGCTTCTCCCTGGGCGCGGCGTCAGGTGCCGGCGCGGATCTGCAGCAGGTAGCCGAAGCCGCGCACGGTTACGATCTCCACGTCGCATTCTTCGAGCTTCTTGCGCACGCGGTGCACGTAGACCTCGATGGCGGTATCGCCGACCGTGTCTCCGCCTTCCCCCGCGGGATGCGCGAAAGTGGCGAGGTGGTCCTGCAGCTGCGCCTTGCTGACCACGCGGCCCTGGCGCTGCAGCAGCAACTCCAGCACGGCGAATTCGCGCGGCGAGAGCTCCAGCGGCTTGCCATCGATGAACATGCGGCGGTCGTTGCCCGACAGGCGTAGCCGGCCGAGCCGCACGTCGCGCTCGGGCGCGGCCTCGCCGTGCTGGCTGCGGCGCAGCAAGACGCGCACGCGCGCTTCCAGCTCGGGCAGGGCAAAGGGCTTGACCAGATAGTCGTCGGCGCCGGCGTTCAGGCCGGAGAGCTTGTCTTCGAGCTCGTCGCGCGCGGTCAGGATGATGACCGGCGTGGTGCGGTTGCGGGCGCGGTAGCGCGCCAGCAGGGTCATGCCGTCGATGCCGGGCAGGCCCAGGTCGAGGATCACCAGGTCGTGTTGTTCGCGCAGCAGGTGCTCGGTGGCGTAGACGCCATCGTGCACCACGCGCACCTGATGGCCGGCTTGGGCCAGGCCGGCTTCGACGCCACTGGCGATCTGACGGTCGTCCTCGATCAGAAGGATACGCATGGTGGCAGGCTGGGAGGCTGGAAAGGAATCGGGAGAGTAACGAAAGTTACAAACGGTCAGCCACCGATTGTACAGCGCACGACCACCAGCGAGCTTTCGGTCTGCCTACAGTCTCCAGCGGTCTCCAGCGTGTCCCGGCTTGCCGCATGCGTGCTCAGGCTTTCGCCAGCGAAGCCGCCGCGCGGTCCATGAAGGCGGCCAGGTCGGTGTCGCGTCGGGTCAGGCCGTTGGCGTCATGGGTGGACAGGGTGACGTCGACCCGGTTGTAGACGTTGAACCACTCCGGATGGTGGTCGGCCTTCTCCGCGGCCAGCGCCACGCGCGTCATGAAGGCGAAGGCGGCGTTGAAGTCGGCAAAGGTGAAGCGCTTGTGGATCGCGTCGCGGTCATCGACCGTGCTCCAGCCGGGCAGGCTGGCCAGCAGCGGCGCACGTTCTTCAAGCGTTAGGGGCACGACAGGCGCAGGGGACATGATGGGCTCGATGGTCGAAAAGGAAGTTGGCAAGGGTCAATGCCGGCCCGCCTGCTCGGCCTCCCGGCCCTTGCGATGTGCATCGAGGCGGGGGCGGAGCGGGCACGCCGTCATTGTTTCACAAAGGACGCGCGCGGGTAGCGCGTGTCAGACGTCGTCGCTGTCGGCCCAGCCTTCGCGCGAGCCGCGCTGGAGCACCAGGTCGGATTGCCCCACGTCGCCCGCGCCCAGCGTGGGCTGTGTGCGCAGTTCCTCATACAGCGGCGCAAAGTCGGGGCGGGTGGCGTCGAACAGCTGATCGAAGCTGTCGATCACGAAGTACGTCTTCTGGAAGGTGTCGATGCGGTAGCGCGTGCGCATGATGCGCCGCACATCGAAGCCGATGCGGTTGGGGCTGGCCGAGTCCAGGCTGTAGATCGACTCGCCCTGGCTCGACAGGATGCCCGCGCCGTAGATGCGCAGGCCTTCCGGCGTGCGGATCAGGCCGAACTCCACGGTGTACCAGTACAGCCGCGCCAGCATGTCGAGCGCGCCCAGCGAGGCGGCCTTGAGCCCACCCTTGCCGTAGGCCTCCATGTAGTTGGCAAAGACCGGGTTGATCAGCAGCGGCACATGGCCGAAGACGTCGTGGAAGCAGTCGGGCTCCTGCAGGTAATCGAGCTGCTCGGGCTTGCGCATCCACCAGCTGGCGGGAAAGCGGCGGTTGGCCAGGTGCTCGAAGAACACGGCATCCGGCACCAGGCCGGGCACCGCCACCACCTGCCAGCCGGTGGCGCGCATCAGGGTTTCGTTGAGCTGGTCGAAGCTGGGCACGCGGTCGCGCCCCATGCCCAGCGTGGACAGGCCTTGCAGGAACTCATCGCAGACGCGGCCGCGCAGCATCGAGGCCTGGCGGTCATAGAGCTTGGCCCACACCGCGTGGTCGGTGTCCGTATAGCGGTCCAGCGGCTGCGCGATGGTGAAATCGGGGCGCAATTCCTGGCCGGACAGCAGGCCGGCGTCGAATTGTTCCTTGAGCTTGTCGGTCAGGGTGCCGGAAAAGCTGGCCTGGGCGTCGCCAGCGTGGGTGGCGGTAGCCATTGCGTCCATGATGTTTTATCTCCTGCAGATTTACCGCACAGTTTAGCGAGGAGGTGACGCAAATGGCCCGCAAAAACGGCTTGGTTTCGTCAGGCGATGCGTCAAGTACGCAAAAATTTGGTATTGTCTGCGGGAAATGTGCGCGGGTGCGCTGCCAGTGACAACCGGCGCGCCGCCGGGCGGCGGCGGGGGTAGCATTCCTACCCGCAGGCCCAGTGCACAACAAGAAGCGATTCCGACTCGACCAACGCGTCTAACGCGACCGAAGCGACATGACCATGATCAATCTCGACCCATTCGACCTCGCGCTGCTGGCGGCGTTGCAGACCGACGGCCGGTCCACCCACCAGCAGCTCGCCGAGCGCATTCATCTTTCACCCAGCCAGATCGGGCGCCGGCTCGCGCGGCTGGAGGCCGACGGCGTGATCACCGGCTACCGCGTGGTGCTGTCGCCGCCATCGCTCGGGCTTGGCGTGCTGGTGTTCACCAGCGTCAAGCTGGCCCATCACGGCGACACCATTGTCGAGCGCTTCCGCGAGGACATCCTGCTGCTGGAAGAAGTGCAGGAGTGCTACTCCGTGGCGGGCGAGGCCGACTACCTGCTGCGCATCATGGTGCCCGACCTGCCGACGCTGGCCGAATTCACGATGAAGAAGCTCATGCGCGTGCCAGGCGTGGAGAGCGTGCGTTCCAACATCGTGCTGACCGCGCTCAAGCGCGACGGGCCGTTGCCACTGTCGCATTTGCGCTAGCCTGCGGATCGCTCGCAGCGCGCGCGGACTTGCGCTTGCCATCGGCGCATGTCACCCTCGCCGGGTGCCGTAATCGGGAGGGGCAGGATGACGCAGATCGTCGCGCGGATGGACAAGCGTGAGAGACGTGGGTACTGGTGGGCCGCCGCGGCCTGCCTGCAGGCAATGTTGGCGACGATGCCGGGTTCCGGCCAGGCCGCGCAGGTGGTCCGTTTCTCGCCGGAGGGCGAGGTCGCTCGCGTGCGGCAGGTGGCGATCCGCTTTGACGAAGCCATGGTGCCGCTGGGCGACCTGCAGGCGAGCCCGCCCGCCACGGTGTCCTGCAAAGGCAGCGCGATCACCGGACAGGCACGCTGGATCGACGCGAAGAACTGGGCATTCGATTTTGCGCGCGACCTGCCGCCGGGCGTCAATTGCACGGTGCGCATGGCGGCCGGCCTCAAGAGCGAGGCCGGCAAGGCGTACACCGGCAAGCCGGAGTATCGCTTCGAGACCGGCGGGCCCACCGTGGTCTCCGCGCGTCCCGGCGGCGGCGAGATCGAAGAGGACCAGGTCTTTGCGCTGCGCTTCAACGGCCCGGCCACCGCCGACTCGGTGCGCAACGCCGCCTGGTGCCAGGCGCAGGGCCTGGGCGAGCGCATCCCCGTGCGTCTCGTTGCCGGCAAGGAGCGCGACGCCGTGCTGGGCGCGCTGCACTGGAAGCTGAAGGCCGACGAGGCGGATTCCGTCCACCTGCTGGCCTGCCAGCAGCGCCTGCCGTCCGGCGCGCGCATGCAACTGGTGCTGGGCAGCGGCATCGCCACGCCTTCGGGGCTGGCCACGCGCGATGAACGGCGCTTCGACTACACCGTGCGTGAGCCCTTCACCGCGAGCTTTACCTGCGAGCGAGAGCGCGCGCAGTCGCCCTGCACGCCGTTGCGGCCGATCTCGTTGTCGTTCTCCGCGCCGATTTCGCGCAAGGACGCCGAGCATATCCTGCTCAATACGCCCAAAGGCCCGCGCGCCCCGCAGTTCGAGCCGGAAGCGGCGCGCGACGCGCCCGTCAGCAGTGTCAGCTTCAAGCCGCCCTTTGCCGAGAAGGCCGAGTTCACGTTGTCTGTACCCGCTGGCCTGAAGGACGACAGCGGCCGCGTGCTGTCCAATGCCGAGCTGTTCCCGCTCAAGGTGAGCATGGCCGCGATGCCGCCCCTGGCGAAATTCTCGGCCGCGCCGTTCGGCGTGCTCGAGCGTTTTGGCGAGCTGCCCAAGGGCAAGCCAGCGGCCGACTATCCGGCGCTGCTGCCGGTGACGCTGCGCAATGTCGAGGCCGACCTGCCGGCGCAAGGCGTGCGCGCGCAAGCCGGCACGGTACGCCGCCTGAAGGTGGACGACGACGGCGCGGTACTGCGCTGGTACGGGCTGGTTCGCCGGCTGCACGAAGGCAGCTGGACGCGCGGCGAGCTGGATGCCATTCTCGCCGGCCGCTCGCCGTCCGCGGTCAACAACCCGCGCAATGCGCCTGCCATCGAGACCCGCTCCATCTCGCTGCTCGATGGCGTGGCCGGCGCGCGCAAGCTCGCCATCCCGCAACTGGTTGAGCCGGGCGGCAAGGTGCCACGCCCGTTCGAGGTGGTCGGCATTCCCCTGCCCGAAGCCGGCTTCCATGTGGTGGAGATCGCGTCGCCGATGCTGGGCGAGGCGCTGCTTGGCAAGCCGGCACCCATGTACGTGCGCACCGCCGCGCTGGTGACCAACCTCGGCGTGCATTTCAAGCTCGCGCGAGGCCCCGGCAAGATGACCGCGCTGGCATGGGTCACCACGCTCGACGACGGCAAGCCGGTGGCCAACGCCGCGGTGGCGCTGCGCGATTGCAGCGGCAAGCTGCTGGCCTCGGGCCGCACCGATGCCGCCGGGCTGGCGCGTTTCAACGGCCTGGACGACGTGCGCGAGCGCAGTTGCGACGACACCGGGCTGTCGGGCTATTTCGTTTCGGCGCGCATCGCCGCGGACCATCCGCAGGCACGCGGCCAGGCCGACATGGCCTTCGTGATGTCCGACTGGAACCGGGGCATCGAGAGCTGGCGCTTCAATGTGCCGACCGACACCAGCGCGGTGCCGGACGTGCGCGTCCACACCATCTTCGACCGTACCTTGCTGCGTGCCGGCGAGACCGTGTCGATGAAGCACATGATCCGCACCGAGACGGCGAATGGCTTCGCCTTGCCGGGCGCGGGCGATCCCTTGCCGGAGAAGCTGGTCATCCGGCATGAAGGCAGCGGCCAGACTTACGAGCAGCCGGTGCAATGGCGCAGCACCGCTACCGGTGGGCGCAGCGCCGAAAGCACGTTCGCGATTCCCGCCGCGGCGAAGCTGGGCGTCTATACGGTGTCGTTCAGCGATGCGAAGGACCGTGTGCTGGACAGCGGCAGTTTCCGCGTCGAGGCCTTCCGCCTGCCGGTGCTCGCGGGCACGCTCAAGGCCGGCAGCGGCGGGGCGCTGGTAGCCCCGGCGGAGGTGCCGCTCAACCTGGAAGTGCACTACGTCTCGGGTGGCGGCGCGGCAGGCTTGCCGGTGCAGGTGTCGGCGCTGTTGCGCGACAAGTACGTGCGCTTTGCCGACTACGACAGCTATGCCTTCGCCGCCCCGCGCAAGCCGCAAAAGGATAGCAGCGGCGATGAGGACGAGGGCGAGGATGGCAATACGCAGCGCGACGATGCGCAGAAGCTGGTGGCGGACAAACTGCCGCTGAAGCTCGACAAGAACGGCGGCGGCACGCTCACCCTCAAGAACATGCCGAGGCTCGACGCACCCAAGGACCTGGTGGTGGAGTCGGGCTTTGCCGATCCCAACGGCGAGATCCAGACGCTGCGCCAGACGGTGCCGATGTGGCCGGCGGGCGTGGTAGCCGGCATCCGCACGGAGAGCTGGGTCTCGGTCAGGCAGAAGCTTCCCGTGCATGCCGTGGCGCTCGATCCCCAGGGGCGGCCGCAGGCCAACGTGCCGATCTCGCTGCGCGCGCAGGTGCGCATCACCAGCTCGGTGCGCAAGCGTGTGGTGGGCGGCTTCTATCGCTACGACAACCGCAACGAGAACAAGGATCTGGGCATCGTGTGCGAGGGCCGTACCGATGCGCAAGGCCGTATGCAATGCGACGTGACGTTGCCCGAGGCCGGCCAGGTGGAACTGATCGCGCAGGCCCGGGATAACGCGGGACGCGTATCGCAGGCTGCCACCTCGGTCTGGGTGACGCGCCAGGGCGAGCTGTGGTTCGGCGGCGAGAACAACGACCGCATCGACCTGCTGCCCGAGAAGAAGGCCTACGCGCCAGGCGAGACCGCCGTGTTTCAGGTACGCATGCCATTCCGCCATGCCACCGCGCTGGTGGCGGTGGAGCGCGAGGGGGTGCTGGAGACCAGCGTGGTGGAGCTCAACGGGCGCGATCCCACGGTGCGGGTCAAGGTAAGGCCGGAGTGGGGCCCCAATGTGTATGTGTCGGTGCTGGCGTTGCGCGGGCGCTTGCGCGAGGTGCCCTGGTATTCATTCTTCACCTGGGGCTGGCGCCAGCCGACCGAGTGGTGGCAGGCGTTTCGCAGCGAGGGCCGCGAGTATGCCGCGCCGAGCGCGCTGGTGGACCTGTCCAAGCCGGCATTCCGCCTCGGGCTGGCGGAGATCCGCGTGGGCAACGACGGCTATAGGCTCGATGTGAAGGTCACGCCTGACAAGACGAGCTACCCCGTGCGCGGCAAGGCGCAGGTAGCCGTGCAGGTGAAGCTGCCCGACGGCAAGCCTGCCGCCAATGGCGAAGTCGCGCTTGCCGCGGTGGATGAAGCACTGCTGGAGCTGATGCCTAACACGAGCTGGGATCTGCTCGACGCCATGTTGCGCCGGCGCAGTTATGGCGTGGAGACCGCTACCGCGCAGATGGAAATCATCGGCCGGCGCCACTACGGTCGCAAGGCCGTGCCGGCGGGCGGCGGCGGCGGCAAGAGCCCGACGCGCGAGCTGTTCGATACCTTGTTGCTGTGGAATCCGCGCGTGCAGCTAGACGGCGAAGGGCGCGCCACGCTGACAGTGCCCCTCAACGATTCGCTCACGCGATTCCGCATTGTGGCCGTGGCCGACCTGGGCGTGGGCCGCTTCGGCAACGGCAGCGCCACCATTGCTGCCACGCAGGACCTGCAGCTGATCTCGGGACTGCCGCCGCTGGTGCGCGAGGAAGACCGCTATCGCGCTATGTTCACGCTGCGCAATACCACGCAGCGCGCGATGACGGTGCAGGCCGTGGCGCGCGTGAGCCCGCCGGGACAATCCGTGCAGCCGCAGGCGCTGGCTGCACAGACGGTGGAGATTCCCGCGGGCGAATCGCGCGAGATCGGCTGGGATGTGGCCGCGCCGCTGTTGCCGGCGGGCTCGCCGGCCCAGGACGGCACGGTGCAGTGGGAGGTGGAAGCGACCGAGGCCGGCAGGACGGGCGGCGCCAGCGACCGCGTCAAGCTCTCGCAGCAACTGGTGCCGGCGGTGCCGCTTACCGTGCAGCAAGCCACGTTGGCGCAGCTCGCGCCAAACCTGTCGGTGCCGGTACGCGCACCGCAGGGTGCGCTGGCCGATGGTGCGGGCCAGCCTCGCGGTGGCCTGCAGGTGAACCTGCAAGCCTCGCTGGCAGGCGGCATGCCGGGCGTGCGCGCGTGGTTCCGCGACTATCCGTTCTCGTGCCTGGAGCAGCGTGCCTCGCGCGCGATCGGGCTGGGCGATGCGGCGCAGTGGAATGCACTGGCTACGCAGCTGCCCGGCTATCTCGACAACGATGGGCTGGCCTCGTATTTCCCGCTGCAAAACGACGGCAACGCCGGCAGTGAGGTGCTGACCGCCTACCTGCTGGCCGTGTCCGACGAAGCCGTGCGCGCGGGGCTGCCGCTGCGCCTGCCCGACGAATCGCGGGCGCGCATGGAAAGCGGATTGGCCGCGTTCATCGAAGGCCGCATCAAGCGCGAACGCTGGGCACCGACGCAAGACCTGGAAGTGCGCAAGCTGGCGGCGCTAGAGGCGCTCTCGCGCAGCGGGCACGCGCAGGCGCGCATGCTGGGCTCGATCCAGATCCTGCCGGCGCAGTGGCCCACCTCCGCGCTGCTCGACTGGATTGCCGTGCTGTCGCGCGTGCAGGATATCCCGCAAGGCGACGAGCGCCTCGCGCAAGCGCAGCAGATCCTGCGCTCGCGGCTGACCGTGCAAGGCACGCGGCTGGCGTTTTCGACCGAGCGCGACGACAACTGGTGGTGGCTGATGAGCGGCGGCGATCTCAACGCCGCGCGCCTGCTGGCGCTGTCGCTCGACCTGCCCGGCTGGAAGGACGAAAGCGCGCAACTCGCTACCGGCTTGCTCGGCCGGCAGATGCGCGGCGCCTGGGGCACGACCACGGCCAACGCCTGGGGCTCGCTGGCGATCACGCGTTTTGCGCAAGCCTTCGAGAAGACGCCGGTGTCGGGCGCCACGCGCGTGACGCTGGAAGGCGTGGCCGATGCATCGCGCAGCTTCGACTGGGCGCGCGCCGGGAAGGTGGATGGCGTGGCAAGCGGCAGCATCAGCCTGCCGTGGCCACGCGCTGGCGAATCCGCCACGCTGCAGGCCGTGCAGCAAGGCGCCGGCAAACCCTGGGCCACGGTGCGGGCGCTGGCGGCGGTGCCGCTCGCCGCGCCGCTCTCGGCGGGCTACCGCATCACGCGCAGCGTGACGGCGGTGGAGCAGGCGGTGGCGGGCAAGTGGTCGCGCGGCGACACGTACCGCGTGAAGCTGGAGATCGATGCGCAGGCCGACATGACCTGGGTGGTGGTGAGCGACCCGGTGCCCGCCGGCGCCACCATCCTCGGCAGCGGCCTCGGGCGCGACTCGGAGATCGCCACGCGCGGCGAGCGGCGCAAGGGCGCATGGCCGGCGTTCACCGAGCGCACGCCGCAGGCCTTCCGTGAGTATTACGCCTACATGCCGCGCGGCAGTGCCACGGTGGAATACACCGTGCGCCTGAACAATGCCGGCGAGTTCGCCTTGCCGCCCACCCGGGTAGAGGCGATGTACGCGCCGGATGTATTCGGCGCGCAACCCAATGCCAGACTGACCGTAGGAGCACGCCCTTGAGCTGGCTTGCAATGATGATGCCCGCGCGGGTGCGCGAGTGGTGGCTGGCCGGCACGATGGCCGGCCTGGTCTACGGCGGCCTGCTGGTCACCGTCGCGATGGACTCGCCGCCCGGCGCGCCGTTGAACGGGCAGATCGCCTTCCAGCCGTTGTGGAAGACCGCCATGGCGCTGCTGCTGGTGCGCGCCGCGCACTTCCATCCCTTGCGCCGCGAGCGGCGTTGGCTGATGGCGGCGCTGCTGTTCTCCGCGCTGGGGGACTTTCTGTTGGCGATGCCGTGGCTGTCGTTCTCCTTCATCGGCGGCCTTGGGGCTTTCCTGATCGCGCACTTTGCTTACCTTGGCTTGTTCGTGCCCATGGCGGGCGACGGGCGCGCGCATCGCCTGATTGCTTGCGGTGTGGTCGTGGGCGCGGCCGGCGTGATGCTCGCGCGCTTCTGGCCCAATCTGGGCACGTTGGCGGTGCCGGTCTCGGTCTATGTCGGCGCGCTCGCGGCGATGGCCTGCGCCGCGTTGCTGGCGAAACTGCCGACGCCGCTGGCGGCAATCGGTGCGTTGTGTTTCGCCGTGTCCGACGGATTGCTCGGCACCGCGCGGTTCCTCGTGCCGTTCGATACCTTTGCACTCGGCATCTGGTGGACCTACGCGGCCGCGCAAGTGCTGCTGGTGGCCGGCGTGGCTGCCGGGCGGGACAAATGAACACGGGCCTGCGCGCGGTAGCCGTATTGGCCTGCGTGGCCTGCGCGCCCGCGTATGCGCTTGCGTCCTTCGACAGCGTGCGCGCCAGCTGGCGCAGCGCGGATGTGGTGGTGCTCGACCGCCATGGCGAAACCCTGTCCCGCGTGCGCGACGATTTCCGTGCGCGCCGCGGCGACTGGGTCACGCTGGCGGAGATATCGCCCGCGGTGCGCACGGCGATCGTGCTGTCGGAGGACCGCCGCTTCTATGCACACAGCGGCGTGGACTGGCAGGGCGTTGCCGCCGCCGCGTGGGCCAACCTGTGGAACACGCGCACGCGCGGCGCCTCCACCTTGACCATGCAGCTCGCCGGCTTGCTCGACGAGGACCTGCGGCGAGCCGACAGCGGCCGCAGCGTGAGCCAGAAGATGGCGCAGGCCGTGCGCGCAACGGCACTGGAGCGCAACTGGAGCAAGGACCAGATCCTCGAGGCGTATCTCAACCTGGTGCCGTTTCGCGGCGAGCTGGTCGGCCTGTCCGCGCTGTCGCAGGCGCTGTTCGGCAAGTATCCGAGTGGCCTGGATGCACGCGAGGCGGCGCTGGCGGTGGCGCTGGTGCGTGCGCCCAACGCGCGTGCGCCGCAGGTGGCGCAGCGCGCGTGCGGCATCCTGCGCGAGCAGCAATTGCCCAAGGCATGCGATGGGCTGGACGGCTTCGCGCAACTGGCGCTGCTGCGCAGCAGCGGCAGCACCGCGGGCACAACATCGACCCCGGGCCTCACGCCGAACCTCGCACCGCATCTGGCGCGCTTGCTGGTATCGCAAGCCCGCGGCGCTGGCCCGATGCCTGCCACCATCACGTCCACGCTCGATGCCGGCCTGCAACGCATCGCCACGGCGAGCCTGGATCGACATCTGCGCGAGCTTGCCGGGCGCAATGTGGAAGACGGCGCGGTGGTGGTGATCGACAACGCGAGTGGCGACGTGCTGGCCTATGTGGGTTCGTCGGGCGCGTTGTCGGCGGCCGCGCAAGTCGACCACGCGGGGGCGCCGCGCCAGGCGGGATCCACGCTCAAGCCCTTCCTCTATGGGCAGGCACTGGAGGGGCGGCGGCTGACCACGGCGTCGCTGCTGGACGACCGGCCGGTCAACCTGCCCACGGGCGGCGGCGGAGGCCTCTATGTGCCGCAGAACTATGACCGGCAATATGCGGGCTGGGTGAGCATGCGGGCCGCGCTGGCGTCGTCGTTGAACGTGCCGGCCGTGCGCACGCTGGTGATGGTCACGCCGTATCGCTTTCACCAGCGGCTGACCGCGCTCGGTTTGCCGCTGGCGCAGGCGGGCGATTACTACGGCTACAGCCTTGCGCTGGGTAGCGCCGATGTGCCGCTGGTCGCGCTCACCAATGCCTATCGCGCGTTCGCCAACGGCGGGCGTTTTGCGGGCGCGCGGCTGCGCGCCGATGCGCCGCCGGTGACAATGCGCGCGGTGATGTCGCCCGCGGCGAGCTACCTGGTTGCCGACGTGCTGTCGGATCGCCATGCGCGGGCGCGCACGTTTGGCCTGGACAGCCCGCTGACCACCCGCTTCTGGACCGCGGTCAAGACGGGCACGTCGAAGGACATGCGCGACAACTGGTGCGTGGGCTGGTCGCAGCGCTACACGGTTGGCGTGTGGGTGGGAAACGCCAGCGGCGCAAGCATGCATGAGGTTTCGGGCGTATCCGGCGCCGCGCCAGTGTGGCACGAGATCATGGAGGCGCTGCACCGCTCGGTGCCGAGCGTGGCGCCGGCCATGCCTGCCGGCGTGGAGCGTGTGGCGTTGCGCTTCGCCGATGATCTCGAGCCCGCGCGCGATGAGGTCTTCCTCGCGGGTACCGCCATGCGCGTTGTCAACATAGCCAGCGCGGATAGCGTGCGTGCCACCAAGGATCGCGTCGCCGCCATCGCCAGCCCTGCCGACGGCACTGTGTTCGCGCTTGATCCCGATATCCCGCCGGCGGCGCAGCGTGTCTGGTTTCATGCCGAGGGCGTCAGCGGACAGACCGCGCAACGCGTGAGCTGGCGCATCGACGGCAAGCCGCTGGGGCGCGGCGGACAGCTTTCCTGGCTGCCCTGGCCGGGCCGGCACGAGGTGGAGTTGCTGGATGCTGCGGGCAAGGTGGTTGACCGCATCGGCATCGAAGTGCGCGGCGCCGTAGCCAAGGCGCCGCGCCGCTGATCACGCCGGCGCGAGCGGTGCGCGCGCCTTGAGGAAGTCGACGAACACGCGCAGCTTGGCCGGCATCAGCAGGCGGCCCGGGTAGTAGAGGTAGAAGCCATCGAACGGCGGCAGCCAGTCGTCCAGCACCGTGACCAGCTGGCCCGAGGCGAGAGGCGCGCGCAGCAAGGCCTCGAACTCGTAAAGCAGCCCGAGCCCGGCGAGCGCGGCCTGGTGCAGCAGGGCCTTGTCATTCGCGATCAGCGCGACGCCGGTATCGACCGTGGCCTGGCGCGCGGCGTGCATGAACTCCCAGCGATAGACCTGGCCCGCGGGGCCGAAGCGGTAGTGCAGGCAGGCATGCGCCTGCAGGTCGCGCGGCAGCTTGGGCTTGCCACGGCGCGCGAAGTAGTCCGGCGTGCCGGCCACCACCATGCGCATCGGGCCGGTGATGGGAATCGCCACCATGTCGCGCTGCAGCGCTTCGCCCAGGCGCAGCCCCGCATCGAAGCCCTCCGCGATCAGGTCGGTCAAGCGGTCGTCGACGGCCACGTCGACGCAGATCGACGGATAGAGCCGCATGAACTCCACCAGCACCGGTTGCAGCGCGGTGGCCGCAGCCGAGTACGAAGTGGTGATGCGCAGCGTGCCGGCGGGCATTTCGCGCTGCTGGCGCGTGTCGTCGGCAGCGGCCGCGATCTCCGTCAGCGCGGGCTCCACGCGAGCCAGCAGCGCGGCGCCGGCTTCGGACAGGCCGACCCGGCGCGTGGTCCGTTGCAGCAGGCGTACGCCCAGGCGCTGCTCAAGCTGGCGGATGGTCTGCGAGATGGCCGATGGGCTCACCGCCAGCGCGGCGGCGGCGGCGGTGAAGCTGCCCAGGCGCGCCACGCGGACGAAGGCGGCCATGGCGGGCAGCAGGTCGGGGTCAAGGGAGACGTCAGGCTTCATAGTGCGGCGAGGGTAGCATGGCGCGCCTTGCCGCGAGGCGTGCGGCGGCGCGTCGCTAGCGCAAGGCTTCTGGCGCGGATGCCGCCAGATGCGGCAACCGTGAATGGCTAAGCAAGCCGAAGACCAACGCCGCCGACGCAACGGTGATCGCGGCGAGGATATACAGCAGGAGGCGGAAGGCATCGTCATAGCCTTGCACCAGTGCCTGCTCGCTCGCCTGCGGCAGCAGGGCCATGGCGCGGGGCAGGTCGCCCATGGCGAGCCGCTGAGCGGCCTGCGCCAGCGTGGCCGGGGGCGCAGTGGCGATGGCGTGCAGCCTGGACTGGGCAAGCCCGGCAAGCATGGCGCCGACGATGGCCAGGGCAATGCCTTCACCCGCCACCCGCGTGGTGCTGAAGATGCCGGTGGCCATGCCCGCACGCTCCTTGGGCACCACGCTGACGGCGAGGCCATCCATCAGGCCCCAGGGCAGGCTGATGCCAAGGCCAATCGCCAGCATGGGCAGCACCAGCCCGGCGCTCGGCTGGCCCGGTGCGTATTGGGCCAGCCATAGCAGGCCGCCGGCGCACACCAGCAAGCCCAAGCCGCAGATGAGGCCGGCCGAGAGCCAGCGGGTCAGATGGCCGGCCAGCAGCGGGACCACCAGCATGGGTGCGGACAGTGCAATCATCGTGCGGCCGGCTTCGATCGCGCTGTAGCCTTCGATGCCGATCAGGCGGACCGGCAGCAGCACTTGCAATACCACGTACGAATACGCGGGCGCGGCCGCCAGGAATTGCACGCCGACAAAGCGCGGATAGCGAAATAGAGACAGGTCCAGCATAGGCGCGCGCACGCGCTGCTCGATCATGACGAACGCCAGCATCAGCACGGCAGCGCTGGCCAGCAGCAAGACCACCGGCAAGCTGCCCCAGCCGCTGTCCGGCGCGCGCAGCACGGCGTAGGTGAACAAGGTCAGCGCGCCGGTAAAGGTGGCCGCGCCCGGCCAGTCGAGCCCGCTGGCGGCGGGGTCGCGCGACTCGCGCATGCAGCGTGCGCCCAGCACCACTGCGCAAACGGCGATCGCGCCCGCGCTGAGGAAGACGCCGCGCCAGCCGGCTTGCCCGATCAGCCATCCCGCCAGCACCGGCCCGAAGGCGAGTCCCACGCCGAACGTGGTGCCCAGCAAGCTGAAGGCGCGGGTTGCAGCCTGCCCCTCGAACTCCTGCGCCAGCGCTGCCATGCCCCCGGCGAAGGCGGCGGCGCCAGCCACCCCTTGCGCTGCGCGCAGGCCATCCAGCCAGGCGATGTCGGGCGCTGCCGTGAGGGCCAGCGAGCTAAGCGCAAAGCCAGCCATGCCGGCGAGGAAGACACGCTTGCGCCCGAAGCGGTCGGCCAGCGCGCCGGCCGCCATCAGGCAACTGCCGAAACACAGCATGAAGGCGTTGGTGACCCAGTTCAGCGCGATGGGGCTGCCGCCGAGATCGGCGGCGATCGCTGGCAGGGCTACCGCCGGGCCGGTGAAGCTCAGGGGCATGGCCAGCGCGGCGAGACAGACCGCGCCAAGGATCAACAGTGTTTGCGCCGTGGTGCGCGCTGCGTCAGGTGCAGGTTTGGGCATCGGGAGTCCGGTTTGGAGGGCGGGGCGGGGGTCGCATGTTGCTGCCGCCGATGTCACGTGGCTATGGCCATTCGCGAAAGTGGACTGATGATAGGATGGCCTTAATACGTCTTAAAGCACCTGGATTTCCGTGTTTAATGGACAATAATTCTCTAATGAAGCGGCATGGATCGTCATGGATAGTCTTAGTGGCCTGTACGCCTTTGTGCGCGCGGCGCAGACCCGGAGCTTCGTCGCGGCGGGACGGCTTCTTGGTGTCTCGCCATCGGCCATCGGCAAGAGCGTGATGCGGCTCGAGGCCAGGCTCGGCATCCGGCTGTTTCACCGCAGCACGCGGCAGATCCGGCTGACGGATGAGGGCGCGCTTTTCTTCGAGCGCTGCCGCCGCATCCTCGAGGAAATCGACGACGCGGAACTGGAGTTGTCGCGGCTGCGGGAGGCGCCGCGCGGCCGGCTGCGCATCAGCGTGCCGGCAATCGGCTATCGCCTGCTGCTGCCCGACCTGGCTGCGTTTTGCGCCGCCTATCCGGAGATCGAGTTCGACCTGGATTTCAGCGACCGCATGGTGGACGTGGTGGAGGAGGGCTTCGACCTGGTGATCCGCAGCGGCGCGCTGGTGGATTCCCAGCTGATGGCGCGGCGCCTGCGGCCTTTTCGCCAGGTGGTTTGCGCCGCGCCGGACTACTTTGCGCGGCGTGGCATGCCCAGGCGGCCGAAGGACCTGGAGCAGCATGTTTGCCTGCGCTATCGTTTTCCCTCCAGCGGGAAACTCCAGGATTGGGTATTGACGCAAGATGCCGGTGACGAGGAAGTGCGTTTGCCGGGCACGTTCGCCTTGAACAACATCGAAGGCGTGCTGGCCGTGGCGATCGGCGGCCTGGGCATTTGCTACGTGCCGGATTTCGTCGCGCAGGAGGCGTTGAGCGACCAGCGCCTGGTGACGGCGCTGGACACGTACAACGTGGTGCAAGGCACATTCTGGATGCTGTGGCCATCGAGCCGGCACATGCTGCCTAAGCTGCGGGTGCTGGTTGACTTCCTGTCCCGCCGGGAGAACCCGGGATCAGAACCCACTGTGTCCAGCTAAAAAGGGCCTCCGGATTGTGAAGCTGTGCTTCATGACGCATGCAGCGCAGCCGACTGTTTCCGCGCCCCGGCCTTGGCGATACTGCCGAGGTTCCTCAACCAAGGAGTTCCGCATGACCGCACTACGCAAGCTGGGCCGGCATGGCCCACAGGTATTCCCGCTTGGCCTGGGCTGCATGGGCATGAGCGAGTTCTACGGCGCGCATGACGACGCCGAATCTATTCGCACTATCAATCACGCTATAGATAAAGGCGTTAATTTTATCGATACGGCTGATATATATGGCCCGTACACCAATGAAAGCCTGGTAGGCCGGGCCATCGCGGATCGCCGCGACAGCGTGGTGCTGGCGACCAAGTTCGGCATCGTGCGCGACGCCGCCAACCCGGTGGCGCGCGGCGTGGATGGCCGGCCCGAGTATGTGCGAGCCAGCTGTGACGCCAGCCTCAAGCGGCTCGGGGTGGAGCATATCGACCTGTACTACCAGCACCGGGTCGATCCGCAGGTGCCCATCGAGGAAACCGTGGGCGCGATGGCGGAACTGGTGAAGGCGGGCAAGGTGCGCTGGCTGGGACTGTCGGAGGCCGGTGCGCAGACCATCGAGCGCGCGCATGCTGTGCATCCCATCACCGCGCTGCAAAGCGAGTATTCGCTGTGGACGCGCGACGTGGAGGCGGGTGGGGAGCAGAGCATTCTCGCTACGTGCCAGCGGCTCGGCATTGCCTTCGTGCCATACAGCCCGCTGGGCCGGGGTTTCCTGACCGGTGCCATCCGCAGCCCTGAGGATTTCGCGCCGGACGATTACCGCCGTTCCAGCCCGCGTTTCATGGGCGAGAACTTCGCGCGCAACCTGGTGCTGGTGGACAAGGTGAACGCGCTGGCGCGCGAGAAGGGCTGCAGCCCGGCGCAACTGGCGCTGGCGTGGGTGCTGGCGCGTGGCGACATGCTGGTGCCGATCCCCGGCACGCGGCGCGTGGCCAACCTTGACGACAACCTTGGCGCGCTGGACGTGGTGCTGGACGCGGCCGACATGGCGGCCATCGATACCGTGTTCCCGGTGGACGCAGTAGCGGGTACGCGCTATCCGGGGCAGGTGATGTCCTTGCTGGCGCGCTGAACCGGCTGAATCGGCTGAACCAGTAGAGCGTGGGGGGAGGCCGGCGGCGAGTTCGCCGATAATCCAGCATCGCGAACCGCCTCCGGAGTCACCCGCCATGTCCGTTGCCCTGCTAGACGCCGCCCAGACCGCGGCCCGCCTGCCTTACCCCGCTCTGGCCCGCGCCATTGCCGCCATGCTGGCCGAGCTGCGCGCGGGCACGGCCATGGCGCCGCCGCGCATTGCGTTGCCTGTGGGGGACCCCGCCGGCGGGGAAGGCACGCTGCTAGTGATGCCGGCGCGCAACCGGGAGCTGGTGATGACCAAGAACATCACCGTGCACCCCGGGAATCCGCAACGCGGCTTGCCCAACATCCTCGGCGAGGTGGTGGTGGCCGACGCCCATACGGGACGCCGGCTGGCGCTGCTGGACGGGCCGACCGTGACGGGCCGGCGCACCGCCGCCGTGTCGCTGCTGGCGGCGCAGAGCTTCGCGCCGGATCCCGCTGGCGAGCTGTTGATCATCGGTGCCGGCGTGCAGGCGCTGACCCATCTGGAAGCCTTTGCCGCCGGCCTCTCGCCGCGCCGGGTGTGGCTGCATTCGCGCACGACCGCCAAGGCCGAAGCCCTCGCCGCGCATGCGCGCACGCTGGGCGTGGAGGCGCAGACGGTGGATGACGTGCGCGCCGTCTTGCCGCGCGTGTCGATGGTGGTGACGGTGACGTCCAGCCTGGTACCGGTGCTGCCGGACCTGGATAGCGGCCTGTGGCGCGACGATCATTTCATCGCCGCGGTGGGCGCGTTCCGCCCGGAGATGTGCGAGTTGCCCCCGGCGCTTTGCCAGGCGGCCTCGGCGCACGGCCGGCTGCTGGCCGATACCTTGTTCGGCATCGAGGAGGAGGCGGGCGACCTGCTGCAGGCGGGCATCGCCTGGTCCACCGTGCAGCCGTTCGAGCACGCCATTCTCGCCGCGGACGCACTGCGCGCTCGCCGCGGCAGCCCGCTGGTCTTCAAGAGTGTCGGCTATGCCCTGTGGGATCTCGCGGCATGCGTGCTGGCGAGCGCCGGCACTGCGTAATTCCCTTGCAGCGAGTAGGCCTATACCGTGCAGTAGGTTTTTGAGCCGGCGAGCGTCGCAAATTGCATACGGTTTGCCTGGCCGGTTTGGCTCGTTTGCCTGCGTTTTTAATGGTTAACCCGTGATTTAGGGGCGGGCTTCTACAAAAGTGTTAAGCGTTTGAAACAGGCGGGTCACACCAGACGGGATAATGCCTGCCTCGGGTAGAGAGTTAATAAGGAGCAAGAGGCATGTCCCCCAAGAAGATCCTGCTGGCCAGCGTAGCCATGCTAATTGCTGGCGCCGCGCAAGCGCAGAGCGCCGGCAGCAATATTGTCAGCCTGGGCTGGTTCCGCGTGATGCCGACGAGTTCGGCCGATGCGCTGGTCGTCGATAGCATCAGTGGCTTCCCCGTCAACCAGACCAAAGCCGGCACGAGTGCCAAGATCAAGTCCGCGGATACGCTTGGCATCGCGTTCACGCATTTCTTTACCGACAATATCGCAGGCGAAATCGTGGCGGGGATCCCGCCGAAGCACGACGTAGAGGGGGCTGGCACGTTTGCCAAATACGGCACGCTGGGCAATGTGAAGCAATGGAGCCCGGCGGTACTTGTGAAGTACTACTTCGGGGAAGCGAAAACCAAGTTCCGCCCCTACGTGGGCCTTGGCGTGAACTACACGTGGTTCACCGACGAGACCATCAACAACCAGACTTTCGTGCGCTCCGAATTTGGTCCCAACGCCAGGATGACGGCGAGCGCCAAGAGCTCGTGGAATCCGGTGTTCAATGTCGGCGCGACCTACGCCGTCACCGATAACTGGTTCGTTGGCCTGTCGGTGTCCTACCTGCCGCTGTCCAGCACGGCCACGCTCACCACGCAGAACGCGGGTGCGGCAGGCAATGCTACCGTTGTGTCGCATACCAAGATCAAGATCGATCCGGTCGTGACCTACCTGARCGTCGGTTACCGCTTCTAAGCGGCTCGCCAGACGACAAAACGGGCGCCATTGCTGGCGCCCGTTTTGCTTTGTGCTGCTGCCGGCTCAGCCCGCGGCCTGGGTGCTGCCCTTGACGGGATAGCCGGCAGCTTCGATGGCTTCGCGCAGTGCTTGGCCGCTGGCGGCGGCTTCTACCGTGACTGCCTGCGCGGGGATGTCGGCCGACACCTTCGCGGCGGGATCGAGCGCTTGCACGGCGCGGGTGATGGCGCCGACGCAATGGCCGCACGACATGCCTTCAACCTGGAACTGGATCATCTGGAATCTCCTGTTGGTACCTGGGATACGGAATCAAGGCAAGCGCCCGGCCGTCCAAAAAGCGTACCTATCGCTGCGCTGGCCGGGCCGGACTTCGGTCTACCCCTGAAGTTTGCACCTTCCCACTGTGGGAAGCGCAAGGCCTTTTCCGAACGTTCGCGCGCGGCACATGCTGAATGCATTGCTTGCGTGCGGGCTTGACCTTCCCAACATGGTAAGGTCCATGATGTGGTTGTCATCACTGTGGACCCGATCCCTGCCATGCCCGCTCACTCCCAACTCCTTCCCGTACCCGGCGCCACAGCAGGCGCGCCGGCCTCCGAATGGCGGCTGCCGATCGGCGGCATGACGTGCGCCTCGTGCGTGCGGCGCGTCGAGACCGCGCTGGGCAAGGTGCCTGGCGTGCGCCAGGTCGCCGTCAATCTCGCCACCGAAGAAGCCACGCTGCAGGCCGATAGCGCAACCGTGCTGCCGGCCGCCGCCGAGGCCGTGAGGGCTGCCGGTTACGAGGTGCCGCACCAGGCCATGACGCTGTCCATCAGAGACATGACGTGCGCTTCCTGCGTGGCCCGTGTCGAGCGGGCGCTGAAAGCCGTGCCCGGCGTGGTGGATGCGCAGGTCAACCTGGCGACGGAGCAGGCTGAGGTGACCGTGCTGCGTGGTGCCGTGGATGCCGAGGCGCTGGCCGCTGCGGTGGCGCGCGCCGGCTATGGCGCGGTGCCGGTCACCGGCGAATTGCCGGCTGGGGCGGTGCCTGGCGAAGGCTTCTGGTCCGGGCCATGGCCGGTGGCGATCTCGGCGGCGCTATCGTTGCCGCTGGTGGCGCCCATGGTGGCCGAATGGTTCGGCGTGCACTGGATGCTGCCGGCCTGGGTGCAGTGGCTGCTGGCCACGCCGGTGCAGTTCGTGTTTGGCTGGCGTTTCTACAAGGCTGGCTTCAAGGCGGTGCGCGCGGGCGCGGGCAATATGGATCTGCTGGTCGCGCTCGGCACCTCGGCGGCTTACGGCTTGTCCTTGTGGCTGATGTGGCGTGGCGCGGACGATATGCCGCACCTGTACTTCGAGAGCGCGGCGGTGGTCATCACACTGGTGCGCCTGGGCAAGTGGCTGGAAACCCGCGCCAAGCGCCAGACGGCGGACGCCATCCGCGCGCTGGCCGCGCTGCGCCCCGATAGCGCGATCGTGCGCCGCGATGGCGCCGAGGTGAGCGTGCCGCTGGGCGCGGTGCGGGTCGGCGATGAGATCGTGGTGCTGCCGGGCGCACGCGTGCCCGTGGATGCCAAGGTGATCGAAGGCAGCAGCCATGCGGACGAATCCATGCTGACCGGCGAGAGCCTGCCGGTGCCCAAGGAGCCCGGCGCGCTGCTGACAGGCGGCGCCATCAACTACGAAGGCCGCCTGGTGGCGCGCACGGTGGCGGTGGGCGCGGAGACGGTGCTGGCGCGCATCATCCGCATGGTCGAGCACGCGCAAGCGGCCAAGGCGCCAATCCAGCGCATGGTCGACCGCGTGAGCGCGGTGTTCGTGCCGGTGGTGCTGGGCATCGCGCTGGTCACGTTGCTAGGCTGGGGCCTGTTCGGCGGCAACTGGGAGGCGGCCTTGCTCAACGCGGTGGCGGTGCTGGTGATCGCCTGCCCGTGTGCGCTCGGCCTGGCCACGCCGACCGCGATCATGGCGGGCACCGGCGCGGGTGCGCGCGCCGGCATCCTGATCAAGGACGCCGAGGCGCTGGAAGTGGCGCACCGGGTCAAGGTGGTGGCCTTCGACAAGACTGGCACGCTCACGGTGGGCAAGCCGGAAGTGGTGGCGCTGGCGGTGCCGGCGGGTGCCGGTGACGATGCGCAGCCACGCTTGCTGGCCAGCCTGGCCGCGCTGCAGGCCGGCAGCGAGCATCCGCTGGCGCACGCGGTGCTGGCAGCGGCGCGGGCGCGCGGCATCCACGCGCCGACGGCGACCGATGTGCGTGCATTGCCCGGCATGGGCTTGTCCGGCAAGGTCGATGGCGTGGCGTTGCAGCTTGGCAGCGAGCGCCTGCGCGCCTCGCTTGGTGCAGCGGCGGGTACGCTCGAAGCGCAGGCGCAGGCACTGCAGCAAGCGGGCCGCACGGTGTCCTGGCTGATCGAGACCGGCGCGCGGGATGCGTCGCCAGCGCAAAACCGCGTGGTGGGGCTGGTTGCCTTTGGCGACGCCATCAAGCCTGGCGCGCGGCGCGCGATCGAGCGGCTGCGCGCCGCTGGCGTGCGCACGGTGATGCTGTCCGGCGACAACCAGGGCGCCGCCGCGCGCGTGGCGCAGACGCTGGGGCTGGACGAGGTGCAGGCGGAAGTACTGCCGGCCGACAAGGCCGAGCGCGTGAACGGGCTCAAGGCGGGCGGCACCGTGGTGGCGATGGTGGGCGACGGCATCAACGATGCGCCGGCGCTGGCCGCGGCGGATGTCGGCATCGCCATGTCGACCGGCACCGATGTGGCCATGCATGCTGCCGGCATCACGCTGATGCGCGGGGACCCGGCGCTGGTGGCCGACGCGCTGGCGATTTCGCACCGCACCGTGCGCAAGATTCGCGAGAACCTGTTCTGGGCCTTCTTCTACAATGTGATCGGCATCCCGCTGGCGGCGGCCGGCCTGCTCAACCCGGTAGTGGCCGGCGCGGCCATGGCATTCTCCAGCGTGAGCGTGGTCGGCAATGCGCTGCTGCTGCGGCGCTGGAAGCCGGCGGGAGAGCAAGCATGAATATGGGCAAGAATATCGGCGATGCGGCACAGGCTTCCGGCGTCTCCGCCAAGATGATCCGGCACTACGAGTCCATCGGCCTGCTGGCGCCACCGCCGCGCAGCGAGGGCGGCTACCGCCGCTACGACGAGCGCGCGGTGCACACCTTGCGCTTCGTGCGGCGTGCCCGTAATCTCGGGTTCTCGCTGGACGAGATACGCGGGCTGCTGTCGCTGTGGCACGACCGCGCGCGGGCCAGCGCCGACGTCAAGGCGCTTACCTTGCGCCACGTGGCGGACCTGGAGCAGCGCATTGCCGAGCTTGCCGCCATGCGCGACACGCTGCGCCAGCTGGCCGAGGCGTGCAGCGGCGATGCACGGCCCGACTGCCCGATCCTCGCCGATATGGCGCAGGCGGGATATGGCCTGGCGCCGGAGGAAGTGGAAACGGGCGGCAGCAGCAATGGCGCGGTGCCGGCCTGCCATCGCCACGGCGAGGACAGCACCGCGGCCTCCTAGTCAGGAAAGGCCGGCGGCATCGTAGCGGAACGCAGATGGAGATCAACCGAATGGATCGACCGAGTACCGCTGCTTGCGCCGAGCCGGCCGCCATCGGCGCCGATGGCGCCGGCCCTGCCGAGGAGGCCCCCGCGCGGCCCGTCACTCCTATCGAAAGCCGCCAGCGCATGCGTGACGGCACCGAACTGTTCTTGCGCACCTGGCAGCCCGATCCCGAGCTGTTCCCGGAGCCCGCCGGTTCGCTATTGCTGGTGCACGGCCTGGCCGAGCATTGCGGCCGCTACCAGCACGTGGCGGAGCTGCTGTGCGGCCTGGGCTTGCGTGTGCGCGCCTACGACCAGCGCGGCCATGGCGCCAGCGGCGGGCCGCGCATGGTGGCGGAGCATCCGGATGTGTTCGTCGAAGACCTCACCGAAATCCACGACGCCGCGGTGGGCCAGTGGCAGGAGCTGCCGTTCCTGCTGGGGCACAGCATGGGCGGGCTGGTGGCCGCGCGCTTCGCCACCGCGCGCGTGCGGCCCATCCGCGCGCTCGTGCTGTCATCGCCGGCGCTGGCCTTGAGGCTGTCCGCCCCGATGCTGGCCCTGCACCGCATGCTGCTGACGCTGGTGCCGCGCCTGCGCGTGCCCAACCCGATCGATGCGCGCTACTTGTCGCACGACGCCGCGGTGGTGGCGCAGTACCGCGCCGATCCGCTGGTGCAGGGCACCATCAGCGCCGGCGTGCTGGAGACCTTCCTGCGCGGCATGGCGCAGGCGCAGACCGACGCGCCCATGCTGGAAGCGCCCATGCTGATGCTGGTGGCGGGCGACGATCGCATCGTCGACCCGGCCGGCAGCCGCCGCTTCTTCGACAACGCGCCGCCCGACCTGCGCGACGCGCTCTGGTTCGACACCGGCTACCACGAGATCTTCAACGAGGCACAGCCGCTGCGCGGCGAGGTGCTGGCCGCGCTCACCGGCTGGCTGCGCAAGCATCTGCAGCCGCAGGCGGCGTGAGCGTGCATGATGTGCGCCTGGCTGCCGTCAGCTGAACCATTGCACGCAGCCACGGCCCAAGCTCGGCATGCCGCGCATGGATGCATGCATTTGCCATCCTGGCGGGATGTTCCCGCGCGGACTCATCATCAACCGTTCCAAACGTGGCGCAAGGCCTGACAAGAGAAAGCATGGAGACTTACGACTACATCATCGTCGGCGCCGGATCGGCCGGCTGCGTGCTGGCCAACCGCCTGACCCAGGATCCCGAGGTGAGCGTGCTGCTGCTGGAAGCCGGCGGGCGCGACGACTACCACTGGATTCACATCCCGGTGGGCTACCTGTATTGCATCGGCAACCCGCGCACCGACTGGATGTACCGCACCGTGGCGGAAGCCGGCCTGGGCGGCCGCTCGCTGGGCTACCCGCGCGGCCGCGTGCTGGGTGGCTCGTCGTCGATCAACGGCATGATCTATATGCGCGGGCAGCGCGAAGACTATGACGACTGGGCGCGCCTGACGGGCGACGATGGCTGGCGCTGGGACAATGTGCTGCCGCTGTTCAAGCGCAGCGAGGACCATCATCGCGGCGGCGACGAATTCCACGGCGCGGGTGGCGAATGGCGGGTGGAAGGGCAGCGCTTGCGCTGGGACATCCTGGAGCGCTTTATCGATGCCGCCGAGCAGGCCGGCATCCCGCGTACTGATGACTTCAATCGCGGCGACAACTTTGGCGTGGGCTATTTCGAGGTCAACCAGCGCCGCGGCATCCGCTGGAATACCGCGAAGGCGTTCCTGCGCCGCGCGGCGGAGCGGCCGAACCTGACGATCGTCACCGGCGCCCAGGTGAGCGCGCTGACGTTCGAGGGACGCCGCTGCACCGGCGTGGACTATCTCGGCGGCGGCAATCCATTCACGGTGGCCGCGCGCGAGGAGGTCATCCTGGCGGCGGGCGCGGTCAATACGCCGCAGTTGCTGGAACTGTCCGGCATCGGCCAGCCCGAGCGGCTGCAGGCGGCGGGCATCGCGGTGCGCCATGCCTTGCCCGGCGTGGGCGAAAACCTGCAGGACCACCTGCAGCTGCGCAGCGTGGTCAAGGTGGAGGGCGTGCGCACGCTCAACACGCGCGCGGGAAGCTGGTGGGGCAAGCTTGGCATCGGCCTGCAGTACGCGGTCAACCAGAGCGGCCCGATGAGCATGGCGCCGTCCCAGCTCGGCGCTTTCGCGCGCTCGGATGCATCGTATGCGCGGCCCAACCTGGAGTACCACGTGCAGCCGCTATCGCTCGACAAGTTCGGTGATCCGTTGCATCGCTTCAATGCGTTCACGGCCAGTGTGTGCAACCTGCGCCCGACTTCGCGCGGCAGCGTGCACATCGCCGATCCGGATTTCCGCCACGCGCCGGTGATCGCGCCCAACTATCTGACGACCGACGCCGACCGCAAGGTCGCGGCGGATTCCCTGAGGCTGACGCGGCGCATCGTGGCCTCGCCCGCGCTCGCGCCCTACAAGCCGCAGGAATGGCTGCCGGGCGCGGCGTTCGAGACCGACGAGCAACTGGCCCAGGCCGCGAGCGAGATCGGCACCACCATCTTCCATCCGGTGGGCACCTGCCGCATGGGCCGCCCCGATGACCCGCAGGCGGTGGTGGACCAGCGCCTGCGCGTGATCGGCATCGATGGCCTGCGCGTGGTCGATGCATCGATCATGCCGCTGATCACCTCGGGCAACACCAACTCCCCGACCATCATGATCGCGGAGCGCGCCAGCGACATGATCCGCGAGGACCGGCGCCGGCGCGCGAGCGGCGTGGGGCAAGGGGCCGCGCTCGGTGCTGTTTCCCCTGCGGGGGCTCCACAGGCCATCAAAACGGGAGCCACAACCCAGGCTTGAGTACGCCGCCTGCCGTGGACGCGCGGCAAACGCGCGGCGAACCTGACACCAACCTGACATCTGGTTCATGTTTCATAATCAGTGCAAACCCGGATGTTTTGCGACGCAGCAGACGCACACAATAGACGCCGAGATGCCGTGCAGCACCGCTCACATTGGCGCGCCCCCACAAGGGCGCGTCGCGCGTTCCGGGACGGGCGCGCACGGCGGACATCCAGGCAGCAATAAAGGCGGTAAATAAATACAAGCGGCGCGAGAGCCGCAACAGCCACGGGGAGCGCAACTGGATTGGCGTGACCTGTGCGGTGGTGGTGCGACTGGCACCACAGTTCTGACCATTTGGCGGTGCCGACCAGAAGCCGGCGCCGCAGCAAGAGGGCGGGCAGGAGACCATGAATCAGCAAGAAACGATCCTGGAGACGCGGAACCTCACCAAGGAGTTCAAGGGGTTCACCGCGGTAAGCGACGTCAACCTCAAGGTGCGGCGCGGCTCCATCCATGCCTTGATCGGCCCCAACGGCGCCGGCAAGACCACCTGCTTCAACCTGCTGACCAAGTTCCTCGAGCCGACCACGGGCACGATCCTGTTCAACGGCATCGACATCACCCGCGAGAAGCCGGCGCAGATCGCCCGGCGCGGGGTGATCCGGTCGTTCCAGATCTCTGCCGTGTTCCCGCACTTGACGGTGCTGGAGAACGTGCGCATCGGGCTGCAGCGGCAACTTGGCACTTCCTATCATTTCTGGCGCAGCGAGGGCACGCTCGACGCGTTGAACGCGCGCGGCATGGAACTGCTGGAGCAGGTCGGGCTGACCGATGTGGCGCAGACGGTAACGGTCAACCTGCCGTACGGCCGCAAGCGCGCGCTCGAGATCGCCACCACGCTGGCGATGGAGCCGGAGATGATGCTGCTGGACGAGCCGACCCAGGGCATGGGCCACGAAGACGTGGCGCGCGTCACCGAGCTGATCCGCAAGGTGGCGGTGGGGCGCACCATCCTGATGGTGGAGCACAACATGAACGTGGTCTCGTCGATCGCCGACAAGATCACGGTATTGCAGCGCGGCGCGATCCTGGCCGAGGGGCCGTACGCCGAGGTATCGAAAGACCCGCGCGTGATGGAGGCCTACATGGGCACCGTCGAGGCTGAACTGCAGGGCGCGCACTGAGGAGCCAGGATGAGCACAACGCCCGCACTAGAAATCAAGGACCTGCACGCCTGGTACGGCGAATCGCACATCCTGCATGGCGTGGACCTGACCGTGAATGCCGGCGAGGTGGTGACGCTGCTGGGCCGCAACGGCGCCGGGCGCACCACCACGTTGCGCGCCATCATGGGCCTGACCGGCCAGCGCAAGGGCTCGATCCGCGTCAACGGCACCGAGACCATCGGCATGCCGACGCACAAGATCGCGCACTGCGGCATCGGCTATTGCCCGGAAGAGCGGGGCATCTTCGCCAGCCTGTCGTGTGAGGAAAACCTGATGCTGCCGCCGCTGCTGAAAGGGCAGGGCACCAGCGCGGTCACCGGCATGAGCGAGGCCGAGATCTACGAGATGTTCCCCAACCTGAAGGAGCGCCGCCAGAGCCAGGGCACGCGCCTGTCGGGCGGCGAGCAGCAGATGCTTGCCGTCGGGCGCATCCTGCGCACCGGCGCCAACCTGCTGCTGCTCGACGAGATCTCGGAGGGCCTTGCGCCCGTGATCGTGCAAGCGCTGGCGCGCATGATCCTGATGCTCAAGAAAAAGGGCTACACGGTGGTGATGGTGGAGCAGAACTTCCGCTTTGCCGCGCCGCTGGCCGACCGTTTTTATGTGATGGAACACGGCACGATCGTCGAGCGCTTCGCGGCTGCGGAGCTGCAGGCCAAGATGCCGGTGCTGAACGAGCTGCTTGGGGTCTGATTCGAATCGGCGCGCGGCGCTGTCATGAATCGCAGGCATTGTTTTAGGGCAGGAACGGGTGGCGTCAGGTGCCGCCGAAACTAAGGAGACAGACAATGAAGATGACTCGGCTGGCGGTCGCTCTGGCGGCAATCGTAACGGGCGTGGCAATGGGTTCGGCATCGGCGCAGGTCTCGGGCGATACCGTCAAGATCGGCTACATCACCGACATGTCCGGCTTGTACGCCGACATCGACGGCCCGGGCGGCCTCGAAGCCATCAAGATGGCAATCGAGGACAACGGTGGCAAGGTGCTGGGCAAGCCGATCGAGCTGGTCTCGGCCGATCACCAGAACAAGGCCGACATCGCCGCCTCGAAGGCGCGCGAGTGGATGGACCAGCAGGGCCTGGACGTGCTGATCGGCGGCACCAATTCCGCTACCGGCCTGGCCATGAACAAGGTGGCCTCGGAGAAGAAGAAGGTCTACTTCAATATCGGTGCCGGCTCGGCGCGCCTGACCAACGAAGAGTGCTCGCCGTACACCGTGCACTATGCGTATGACACGGTGGCGCTCGCCAAGGGTACCGGCAGCGCGGTGGTCAAGCAGGGTGGCAAGTCGTGGTTCTTCCTGACCGCCGACTACGCCTTCGGCCACTCGCTGGAAAACGATACCGCGGCCGTGGTGAAGGCCAACGGTGGCACGGTGGTGGGCTCGGTGCGCCATCCGCTGTCGGCCTCCGACTTCTCGTCGTTCCTGCTGCAGGCGCAATCGTCCAAGGCGCAGATCCTGGGCCTGGCCAATGCCGGCGGCGACACCATCAACTCGATCAAGGCGGCCAAGGAATTCGGCATCACCAAGACGATGAAGATCGCTGGCCTGCTGATGTTCATCAACGACATCCACAGCCTGGGCTTGAAGAACACCGAAGGCCTGCTGATGACCGACAGCTGGTACTGGGACATGAACGACGATACGCGCAAGTTCGCCGCGCGCTTCTTCACCAAGATGAAGAAGATGCCGAGCAGCTTGCAGGCTGCCGACTACTCCGCCGCGCATACCTACCTGAAGGCGGTCGAGGCAGCCAAGACGGATGATCCGGACAAGGTCATGGCCGAGCTCAAGAAGATGAAGATCAACGACTTCTACACCAAGGGCTACATTCGCCAGGACGGCCGCGGCATCCACGACATGTACCTGATGCAGGTGAAGTCGCCGGCCGAATCGAAGAAGCCGTGGGACTACCTGAAGGTGGTGGCCACGATCCCGGGTGAGCAGGCTTTCACCACGGTGGCGGAATCGAAGTGCGCGATGATGAAGAAGTAAGCGTGTGAACTGAGTTAAGTTGCGTTGAGTTGATTGAGGTATGGCGCCCCCGCCCGGGACCGTTGCATGTTGACCGGGATCGGGAGCGGGGGCCAGTGTCTTTCTTCGCTTCATTTTGACAGCGCCTGCCTGGCGGGGAACGACGAATCCCGGCTGGTGCGCAAACGGTAACGCCTGCGATGGACATCTTCGGTATTCCTCTGCCCGCCATGCTGTCCCAGTTACTGCTGGGACTGGTCAACGGTGCCTTCTATGCGATGTTGAGCCTCGGCCTTGCGGTCATCTTCGGGCTGCTCAACGTCATCAATTTTGCCCACGGGGCGCTGTTCATGCTCGGCGCGGTCCTGGCCTGGATGGGCATGGAGTACGCCGGGCTCAACTACTGGGTGATGCTGGTGCTGTCGCCGCTGGCGGTGGCGCTGATCGGCATCGTGATCGAGCGCACCATGCTGCGCTGGATCTACAAGCTCGACCATATCTACGGCCTGCTGCTGACGCTCGGCATCACGCTGGTGATCGAAGGCATCTTCCGCTCGATCTATGGGGTGTCGGGGCTGCCGTACTCGGCGCCCGAGGCGCTGAGCGGCGCCACGGATCTCGGCTTCATGATCCTGCCGAACTACCGGGCCTGGGTGGTGGCTGCCTCGCTGGTGGTGTGCTTCTCCACCTGGTACCTGATCGAGAAGACCAAGCTGGGCGCCTATTTGCGTGCCGGCACCGAGAACCCCAAGCTGGTTGAAGCCTTYGGCGTCAACGTGCCGCTGATGRTSACGCTGACCTACGGGTTCGGCGTGGCGCTGGCGGCGTTTGCGGGCGTGCTGGCTGCGCCGGTGATCCAGATCTCGCCGCTGATGGGGCAGAACCTGATCATCATCGTGTTCGCGGTGGTGGTGATCGGCGGGATGGGCTCGATCATGGGCTCGATCCTGACCGGCCTCGGCCTGGGCGTGATCGAGGGCCTGACCAAGGTGTTCTATCCCGAGGCCTCCTCCACGGTCGTGTTCTTCATCATGGTGATCGTGCTGATGCTGCGCCCGGCCGGGCTGTTCGGGAGGGAGAAGTGATGAACCAACCAATCGGCGCGGCAGTGGCCGCGGGGCAGACAAGACAGGGGCGGGGCGTGCAGAAGAAACTGTTGTACGGATTGTTGCTGGCAGCGCTGGTCCTGGCGCCGATGGCCGGAGCGTATCCGGTGTTCGTGCTCAAGGTGCTGTGCTTCGCGCTGTTCGCATGCGCCTTCAACCTGCTGATTGGCTATACCGGGCTGCTGTCGTTCGGCCATGCGGCCTTCTTCGGCGGCGCGGCCTATACGGCCGGGCATGCGATGAAAGTGTGGGGCGTCACGCCTGAGGTCGGGCTGGTGCTGGGCACGCTGGCGGGTGCCTTGATCGGCTACGTGGTCGGGTATATCGCGATTCGCCGGCAGGGCATTTACTTCTCGATGATCACGCTGGCGCTGGCGCAGATGCTGTTCTTCTTCTGCCTGCAGGTGCCGTACACCGGGGGCGAGGACGGCTTGCAGGGCATTCCGCGCGGCAAGCTGTTCGGTGTGTTGTCGCTAGCCAACGATCTGACGCTGTATTACGTGGCGCTGGCGATCATCGTGGCGGCCTTCGCGCTGATCGTGCGGACCGTGCATTCGCCGTTCGGCCAGATCCTCAAGGCGATCAAGGAAAACGAGCCGCGCACCATCTCGCTGGGCTACGATACGGACCGCTTCAAGCTGATGGTGTTTGTGCTGTCAGCGGCGCTTTCCGGGCTGGCCGGGTCGATCAAGGCGCTGGTGCTGGGCTTTGCCACACTGACTGACGTGCACTGGTCCATGTCGGGCTCGGTGATCCTGATGACGCTGGTTGGCGGCCTGGGCACGCTTTCGGGCCCGCTGGTCGGGGCTTTCGTGGTGGTGGCGCTGGAAAACAAGCTTGGCGATATCGGCAGCTTCCTGGCCTCGACGACGGGCATCGAGTGGTTCAACTCACTGGGCGAATCCGTCACAATGGTGACCGGCGTGATCTTCGTGATCTGCGTATTGACGTTCCGCCGCGGCATCATGGGCGAACTTCTTGCCCGCTTTGGGAAGGCCCGGGAGTGATCGTGGGGCGACATGCCCGATTTTGGGGCTAGGGTTTCTTCTAGCTTGCTCGAAACGCACCGCTTCGTTACATTCCATATACGGTTTTCGCAGGTTAAATGGAGGCGGAAGCGAGGAGACGACAGGCGCGCAGTCACTAGGCTGCAGTGTCAATATAAGATAAGGGCGTTGCTGGGTGATCCTCAGCAACGCCTTTTTTAATTTGCGGGTTGAATGCCCCTTCCTGGTGCGTGATGTTTTCGCCATGCGGGATCGTTGTCAAAGCGACCAACTGCGCATGCGACAATGTGGCCTTGCCATCGGGCCCGCCATGCCGTCAGATTCCCCCTCTCTCATTCCTTCCCTGCCTGAATCCGCCATGCCCCCGGCCTCGATACGCCTGGCCGGTACTGGCGATGCGCAAAACCTGGGCGCCTGGCTGCAATCGCGGCACGCATTGCCCGTAGCGGCGGCGCGTGCCCGGCAGGCGCTGCTGGAGGGCCTGCTTGCCCGGCCCGAGCGCGGGGCCTGTGTGGTGGCGCAGGCCAGCGTCGGCACGGATCTGCTCGGTTGCCTGCCCGTTACGCTGATACCGCATCTCGAGCTTGCCGGCCTTGCGGCGCTTGCCACCGAATGGTGGGCCGGTGACGTGCCGGCGGACAGGGGTGCCGCTTTGCTGCTGGATTGCTGCGGCCTGCTGGCCGGCTGGTGCAGCGCGCATGGCGTGCGCCATCTGTTGCTGGCGCCGGCGCTGCTGGCGGCGGCGCAGGCCGCACCGGCGGGTTTTGCGCCGCATGCCAGCGGCCTGTGGCATCTCAATTTGTCGCCAGCCGCCAAGATGCTGGGCTGACGATTCGAGCGCGCCCGCCGCGCTGGGTTCGCCTCCTTCCCTCGCTCCCTCCGTTTTTTCTTCTTTCGTCTCCCCGCGTCCATGGAATTCGCGTTTCTTGCTGTTGCCGCTTTTCTTGCCGGCCTGATCGATGCTGTCGCCGGCGGTGGTGGCCTGGTGCAGATCCCCGCGCTGTTTTCAGCCTATCCCAACATGGCGCCGGCCACGCTGCTCGGCACCAGCAAGGTGGCGTCGCTGGCCGGTACCACCAATGCGGCGCTGCGCTATGGCCGCAGCGTGCGCATCTACTGGGGCGCGACCTTGCCGACGATGCTGTCGGCCTTTTCCTTCTCGATGGCGGGCGCTTACGCGCTCACGCTGATTCCCGCGGCGCCGCTGCGCAAGTCGCTGCCCTTTATCCTGGTGGCCCTGCTGGTCTATACGGTGGCCAAGAAGAGCCTCGGCACCGAGCACGCACCGTCGCTCCGCGGCGGCAAGGAGCGCGCCGCGGCGTTGCTGGCGGGGGCCGTGATCGGCTTCTACGACGGTGTGTTCGGGCCGGGGACCGGCAGCTTCCTGATGATCGTGTTCGTGCGCGTGTTCGGCTACGATTTCCTGCACGCCTCGGCATCGACCAAGGTGGTCAACCTCGCCACCAACCTGGCGGCCCTGCTGCTGCTGGCGGCGAAGGGGCACGTCTGGTGGCAGCTCGGGCTGGTCATGGCGCTGGCTAACGTAGGCGGCAGCCAGATTGGCAGCCGCCTCGCGCTCAAGCATGGAAGCGCCTTTGTGCGGCGCGTGTTCATCGTGGTGGTGGCCGCGCTGATCGTGAAAACCGCCTGGGATGCGTTCGGCCGCTGAGGGTCAGTTTGCGGCCGTGTCGCTTGCATGCTGCGATGCGGGTTAATCCCGCTAGCCCGGCGATATGCCTGTTGCTAGACTCGCTACGCATTCCCGACCAAGCGGTCGGTGAATGAGCGGCCGGCGTGGCGCGCCATGGCATTGCCTGGCGAGTCCTGCCGAGCGCCGCCAGGGATCACGCGCAGGACGGGAAATGGGGCAGGGCGGATACGGATTCGCCCATCGCCCCGGGGTAACAGGCAGGCGCCGGCGTTGCGCCTGGATACGGGCCAAAAAAAATGCAACGAAAGGGCACCGGCACAATAAGATCCACCAGGACAAATCAGACCAGAAGACCAGATTGAGGCATCCGACTGGCCGCAAGGCGGCACGGGTGCCTCTTCCGTTTGCCGCAATGGAAGGAGACACGATGACATTCAAGCGCGCCAGCCTGCTGGCTCTCGCCGCAGCCAGCCTGTGCGCCGGCACCGCCAGCGCACAGGTCAAAGTCGGGGTAACGCTGTCGGCCACCGGGCCCGCCGCCTCGCTGGGCATTCCCGAGAAGAACACCATCTCGCTGCTGCCCAAGGAGATCGCTGGCAAGAAGATCGAGTACATCGTGCTCGACGATGCGTCGGACACCACCACCGCGGTCAAGAATACGCGCAAGCTGATCAGCGAAGACAAGGTCGACGTGGTTGTCGGCTCCACCGTGACGCCCAACTCGCTGGCCATGGTCGATGTCGTCGCCGAGAACGAAACGCCGATGATCACGCTGGCCGCGTCGGCCCGCATCATCGAGCCGATGGATGCCAAGCGCGCCTGGGTCTTCAAGACGCCGCAGAACGACTCGCACATGGCCACCGCCATTGCCGAGCACATGACCAACCACAACGTGAAGACGGTTGCCTTTATCGGCTTCGCGGACGCCTATGGCGATAGCTGGGCGCAAGAGTTCGCCAAGGTTGGCGAGATGCGCAAGATCAAGGTGGTGGCCAACGAACGCTTTGCGCGCACCGATACCTCGGTCACCGGCCAGGTGCTCAAGATGATGGGCAGCAACCCCGACGCCGTGCTGATCGCAGGCTCGGGTACGCCCGCGGCGCTGCCCGCCAAGGCGCTCAAGGAGCGCGGCTGGAAAGGCAAGATCTACCAGACCCACGGCGTGGCCAACGCCGACTTCCTGCGCGTGTGCGGCAAGGATTGCGAAGGCACCTTCCTGCCGGCCGGCCCGCTGCTGGTGGCCGAGCAACTGCCCGACACCAACCCGGTGAAGAAACCGGCCATCACCTACAAGACGGCTTACGAGAAGGCATTTGGCGGCCAGGTCTCGACCTTCGGCGGCCATGCCTGGGATGCCGGCCTGCTGCTGCAGCGAGCCATTCCCGAGGCATTGAAGAAGGGCCAGCCGGGCACCAAGGAGTTCCGCAAGGCGCTGCGCGATGCCATGGAGCAGACCAAGGAGCTGCCGATTTCCCACGGCATCATGAACATGACGCCGACCGACCACCTTGGCCTGGACCAGCGCGCGCGCGTGATGGTGGAGATCGTCGACGGCAAGTGGAAGCTGCAGACCAAGTAAGCGGCGAAGACGGGCTGCATTTGATGCAAAAAGGGCGCATGGCCAGCCATGCGCCCTTTTTGTTGGTGCCGGCTCATGCCGGCCCACGCCATTGCGCGACTACAGGCAATCCCGCACTTGACACCGCATCTGCCATGCGAGATCTTTAACGTGTTAATGAATTCRGCGTTTGCCAGGACAAGCAAGACGTCACGACGGCATGACGACCGTGGTGCGCTGCGGATATGCGGCACTTGGCATCTGCATAGCTTCCCGCCTGCCGTGCCAGATTGCCGATGCGGCACTGCGCAATCTAAGGGTTCGTCGGGATTTCCGCTATGCGTAAGTTGTTTCATATTTCGTAACTCGTAATTTCACAAGCCAGCCGGCCTCCCTCCGCCGGCCGGACTCACCAACAAGACGGGGAGACAATGGACCTCTCGATCGCCGCCATCCTGGCGCAGGACGGCATCACCTCGGGCGCCATCTATGCGCTGCTCGCGCTGGCCCTGGTGCTGGTGTTCTCGGTGACCCGCGTCATCTTCATTCCGCAAGGGGAGTTCGTCGCCTATGGCGCGCTGACCCTGGCGGCGATCCAGTCCGGCCATGCGCCGCAAAGCAGCTGGCTGCTGCTGGTGATGGGCGTGCTGACCTTTGTCTACGAGACGGTCACCGTCCTGCGCAGCGCTGAACTGCGCAGGACCGCGCCCAGGCGGGTCGCGGTGCTGGCCGGCAAGTACCTGGTCTTCCCGCTGGCCGTGCATCTGCTGGCGCAGAACTTCGACGGGCAGTCGATGCCCATGCTGGCGCAGATCGCCCTGACGCTGCTGATCGTGATTCCGCTCGGGCCCATGCTGTACCGCCTGGCCTACCAGCCGCTGGCCGAAGCCAGCACGCTGGTGCTGCTGATTGTCTCGGTGGGCGTGCACTTTGCGCTGGTGGGGCTGGGGCTGGTGATGTTCGGCGCCGAGGGCTCGCGCACCGCGCCTTTCTCCGAGGCGCGCTTTGAAGTGGGCAGCCTGACGATCTCCGGGCAGAGCCTCTGGGTGGTCGGCGTATCGGCACTGATGATCGCGGGGCTGTATTTCTACTTCGAACGCACCATCGCCGGCAAGGCGCTGCGTGCCACGGCGGTCAATCGCCTGGGTGCGCGGCTGGTCGGCATCGGCACAACGCAAGCCGGGCGCCTGTCGTTCACGCTGGCGGCGGCAATGGGCGCGCTGTGCGGAATCCTGATCGCGCCGCTGACCACGGTGTACTACGAGTCGGGCTTCCTGATCGGCCTGAAGGGCTTCGTCGGCGCCATCGTGGGCGGTCTGGTGAGCTACCCGGTGGCGGCCGCCGGTGCCATCCTGGTGGGGCTGCTCGAATCGTATTCGTCCTTCTGGGCCAGTGCGTTCAAGGAGGTCATCGTGTTCACCCTGATCCTGCCCGTGCTGCTGTGGCGCTCGCTCACCAGCAAGCATGTGGAAGACGAGGAATAAGGGACACGCCATGAATACCAACCTCAAGAACCGAATCTTCCTGCTGGCCTTCGCGGTAGTGCTGGCGCTGTTGCCGGTGCTGCCCACGCCCGAATTCTGGATCACGCTGGGCAACTACATCGGCCTGTACAGCATCGTCGCCATCGGCCTGGTGCTGCTCACCGGCGTGGGCGGCATGACCTCGTTCGGCCAGGCCGCTTTCGTCGGGCTCGGCGCTTACAGCACCGCCTACCTCACCACGCAGTTCGGGCTGTCGCCCTGGCTCGGCCTGCTGGTCGGGCTGGTGATCACGATGGCCTCGGCCTATGTGATCGGCCTGATCACCATGCGCATGTCGGGCCACTACCTGCCGCTCGCCACCATCGCCTGGGGCCTGTCGCTGTTTTTCCTGTTTGGCAACCTGGAATTCCTCGGCAAGTACGACGGCCTCAACGGCATTCCCGTGCTGCACGTGCTTGGCATCGAACTGGCCTCCGGGCGCTCGATGTTCTACCTGATCTGGGCCGTGGTGCTGGTGTCGGTGATCGCCATGCAGAACCTGCTCAACTCGCGCCCGGGCCGCGCCATCCGCGCGTTGAAGGGCGGCGGCACCATGGCCGAGGCGATGGGTGTGAACACCGCATGGATGAAGGTGGTGATCTTTGTGGTGGCGGCGATGCTGGCCTGCATCTCCGGCTTCCTCTATGCGCATCTGCAGCGCGCGGTGAACCCCACGCCGTTCGGGCTGAACTACGGCATCGAGTACCTGTTCATGGCGGTGGTCGGCGGCGTAGGCCACGTGTGGGGCGCGGTGCTCGGCGCCGGCATCCTCACCATCCTGAAGGACGTGCTGCAAGGCGTTCTGCCCAAGCTGCTGGGCGCCAACGGTAACTTCGAAACCATCGTGTTCGGCGTGCTGATGGTGCTGCTGCTGCAATACGCGCGCGATGGCATCTGGCCGTTCGTCAAGAAGCTGTTCCCCAACGGGCCGCCGGTGCTGGCGCCGGCGCAAGCGCCCGCGCTGCCGTTGCGCGCCAAGCCGCAGGCCGGCGAACTGATCCTGGATGTCAAAGCCGCGCGCAAGGAGTTCGGCGGGCTGGTGGCGGTCAACGACGTGAGCTTCCAGGTCCGAGCCGGCGAGATCATCGGGCTGATCGGCCCTAATGGCGCGGGCAAGTCCACCACCTTCAACCTCGTCACCGGCGTGCTGCCGGCCACGCGCGGCGAGGTGCTGTATCGCGGCGAGCAGATCTCCGGGCTGCCTTCGCGCGAGATCGTCAAGCGCGGCATCGGCCGCACCTTCCAGCACGTGCATCTGCTGCCCACCATGACCGTGCTGGAGAACGTGGCCATCGGCGCGCACCTGCGCGGCGACTTTGCGCCGCAAGGCGGCGTGACGGCAGCGATCCTGCGCATGAACAAGAACGAGGAGGCCAAGCTGCTGCACGAGGCCGCGCGCCAGCTCGAGCGCGTGGGCCTGGCCGAGTGCATGTACATGGAAGCCGGCAGCCTCGCGCTGGGCCAGCAACGCATCCTGGAGATCGCGCGCGCGCTGTGCTGCGATCCCGCGCTGTTGTTGTTGGATGAGCCCGCGGCAGGGCTGCGCTACAAGGAGAAGCAGGCACTGGCTGAGCTGCTGAAGAAGCTCAAGGGCGAGGGCATGAGCGTGCTGCTGGTCGAGCACGACATGGACTTCGTGATGAACCTGACGGACCGGCTGGTGGTGATGGAGTTTGGTACGCGCATCGCGGAAGGGGTGCCCGAGGACGTGCAGAAAGACCCGGCGGTGCTCGAGGCCTACCTCGGCGGCGTGGAGTAAGGAAACGACAATGAGCCTGATCCTGGAAGTGAAGGACCTGCACGTGCGCTACGGCAAGGTCGAAGCCGTGCACGGCGCGAACCTGAAAGTGGAAGCGGGAAAGATCGTCACGGTGATCGGCCCCAATGGCGCGGGCAAGTCCACCATGCTCAACGCCATCATGGGCGCGCTGCCGGTGAGCGGTTCGTCCACCGGCGCGGTGACCTACCTCGGCCACGACCTCGCCGGGCTGCCGGTGGAAGGGCGCGTGGCGCGAGGCATGTGCCTGGTGCCGGAGAAGCGCGAACTGTTTGGCTCGATGAGCGTGGCGGACAACCTGGTGCTGGGCGCCTATCGCCGCAAGCGTGCGGGTGAGAAGAGTTTCCTCGACCAGATGGAAGTGGTCTACGGCCTGTTCCCGCGCCTGAAGGAGCGGGCGAAGCAGGACGCCGGCACGCTGTCCGGAGGCGAGCGCCAGATGCTGGCGGTGGGCCGCGCGCTGATGGCCAAGCCGAAACTGCTGATGCTGGACGAGCCGAGCCTGGGGCTGGCGCCGCTGATCGTCAAGGAGATCTTTCACATCATCAATGACCTGCGCAAGACGGGGGTGGCGACGCTGCTGATCGAGCAGAACGCGCGGGCGGCGCTGCAGGTGGCGGACTACGGGTACGTGATCGAGACCGGGGATATGGCGATGGAGGGGCCGGCTGCCGAGCTCGCGGCTAATCCGAAGGTGATCGAGACGTATCTGGGATTGGCGAAGAAGGCGGCTTAGCGCTTTTCTGCTTTTTGGATTCTCCAGAATAATAACGGCGAACATTGTTCGCCGTTATTATTTATGTAGTGCATTTTTTGATGTGGCCGATTTGTTGGCGACATTGTCCGTTGGATAGCGCAGCAGTGGGTACGCTTCAAATTCATGATATGAATATATCTATCTTAAAGTTTGATATTTATATTTATTGCGATGATGAATAAGCTGCTGGATGGTGAGATGTATGCACATGATGGATGTCATTTAGCAAATGAAGATCAGTTCTATTTTTCTGGTGAATTTTCTTCATTGAGCTGAAGCACATCCGGGTCCTGTGCCGCCACGCCCAGCAACCATGCGCGAAACTGCGCAAACGCTGGATGGTCCCGCCGCTCCCGCGGTGCGCACAGGAAGTAGCCGCGCGTCAGCCGGATCGGCAAATCGAACGGCGCCACCACGCGCCCCGCAGCGATCTCATCCCGTACCAGGCAGCGCTGCAGTACCGCCACGCCCATATCCGCCTTGACCGCTTGCACCAGGATCGAGACCTGGTCGAAGCCTTTCGAGAGCGTGGGCGCAGCACTGGGTACGCCGGCGGCGCACAGCCAGTGCTGCCAGTTTGCCGGCGCGGTGGTGTGATAGAGCAGGGGCTCATCGAGGAGTTCGGCGGGCTCGGACCAGCGGCCGGCCTCGTGGCGGGCGCGAGCGCGGTCGGGGTGGCAGATGGGCACCATCTCGCTGCCGATCACGTAGTCGGATTGCAGGCCTGGCCAGCGATCCGGCGTGCCCGGCAGGATGGCAGCATCGGGCGCGGGGCCTGAAAAGTCTTCATCGCGCCGGTAGGGCACGAAGTCCAGGCGGACATCAGGGTAGCGGCGGTGGAAATCCGGCAGCCTGGGCACCAGCCATACGCTGGCCAGCGTGGGCACGGCCGACAGCGTCAGGTGGTGCTGGCGGTCACGGGCGAGGAGGGCGGCGCTGGCGCTCTCAATGGCTGCCAACGGACCGGCCRCGGCCTCCAGCAGTTGCTTGCCAGCATCCGTCAGCGTCAGTCGATGAGCATTGCGCTGGAGCAGAGGTTGGCCAAAGTGGGATTCCAGCCGGGCAATCGCACGGCTGATCGCACCCTGGGTTACGCACAGGTCTTCGGCCGCGCGCGTGAAGCTGCCCAGCCGCGCGGCGGCGGCAAAGGCATGGAGTTCGGACATCGAGGGCGAGCGTAGCCGCATGCGGTGGGGGTGGGTGTGCCGAGAATGATCTTTGGTAATGCAACCGTGCAATATAGTCGTTTGTGCGGACTCGGTAAACTCCCGACACTTGGCGAGTCAACTCATAGAAATCCAAGGAGAAGTCCGCATGATCCGAGCCCAACTGCCGCGCCGGCATTTTGTCTTGTCTTGCCTGGCGGCATGCGCCAGCCTGACCACAGCCGGCGGTGCGCAAGCGCAGGCCAACTATCCGAACAAGCCGATTCGCCTGATCGTGCCCTTCGCCGCGGGCGGCTCGACCGACCTGTCGGCACGCCTGGTTGCGGAGTTCGGCGGGCGCGAGCTGGGCCAGTCCATTGTGGTGGAGAACAAGGGTGGCGCCGGTGGCTCACTGGGCATGGAGCAGGTCGCCCGCGCGGCGCCGGACGGCTACACCATCGGCATGGCGACGGTCAGCACGCACGGCTCGAACCCGGCTGTCTATCCGAAGCTGAACTACGATCCGATCAAGGATTTTGCGCCAGTCACCAACGTGGTGGCCATCCCGAGCGTGTTCGCTGTGCACCCCAGCGTGCCGGCCAAGACCATGCAGGAGTTCGTCGCGCTTGTCCGTGCCAACCCCGGCAAGTACAGCTTCGCCTCTCCCGGCGCCGGCTCGCTTGGCCATGTGAACATCGAGAATTTCATGATGCTGGCCAAGATCGACATGCTGCACGTTCCGTACAAGGGCGCGGGCCTGGCGCTCAACGATGCGGTGGCAGGGCAGGTCAATGCCATTACCGACAACCTTTCGTCCACGCTGCCCCACGTGAAATCGGGCCGGCTGCGCGCGCTGGCCGTGCTCGGCTCCGCCCGTTCGCCGCAGCTGCCCAATGTCCCGACCTATGCGGAGCTGGGCTATAAGGAGATGGGCGATGGCGGCTGGTTTGGCATCGTCGCACCCGCGGGCACGCCGCCGGCCATCGTCGCCAAGCTCAACGACGCCATTCACAAGGCGATGCTGAATCCCGAGTTCAAGCGCAAGGTGGAGGAGTCCGGCGGCACGCTGGTGCCGACCACGCCGGACGGCTTCAAGGTGCAAATCCAGCAGGCCATGGCGCGCTATGCACGTGTGGCCAAGGCCGCCAATATCAAACTGGACTGATGGCGATGAGCGACAACTTCGAGCCCTTTGTCCGCTTCTCGCCCTCGGCCCAGACGCTGCCGCTGGTGTGCGACTCGCCGCATAGTGGCACCCGTTACCCGCAGGATTTCCGGGCGGCAATCCCCACGCAGCGGCTGCGTGCCGGCGAGGACACGCATATCGACGCGCTTTGGGAATCCGTGCCGCGCGTCGGCGGTACGCTGATCGCGGCCAATTTTCCGCGGGTCTACATCGATCCCAATCGCACGCTAGATGATCTGGACCCCGACTTGCTGGACGGCACCTGGCCCGAGCCGCTGGCGCCAGGCGAGAAGACTCGCCTCGGCTACGGGCTGATCTGGCGGAACATGGATGCGGCCACGCCGATCTACGACCGTAAGCTCTCGCTGCAAGAGGTACGCGACCGGATCGACCGCTACTATCGCCCCTACCATCAGGCGCTGTCGGAAGCGGTGGAGGACACCTATCGGCGCTTCGGGGCGGTCTGGCATCTGAACCTGCACTCGATGCCGAACAATGCATACGAGCGCCTCAAGATTCAGAGTCCGCATCCGCTGGCGGACTTTGTGCTGGGCGACCGCGATGGCGCCACCTGCGAGGCTGGCTTTGTCGGGCTGGTGGCATCGGAGCTGCGCGCGCTGGGATATACCGTGGCACGCAATGATCCGTATAAGGGCGTGCAACTGATCGCACAGATCGGCCGTCCGGCCGAACGGCGTAACAGCTTGCAGATCGAGATCCGCCGGCCCTTGTACATGGATGAAGTGACGCGAGAGCGCAACAGTGGCTTTGACGAACTTCGGACAAATCTTGGTCGACTTGTCGAGCGCATCGGCGTTTATCTGAGCGAGCAGCGCAGACCGTAAGTGCTGCGGCCTTCCGCCATGCACATGAGAAACCGGGCCATTGCGCCCGGTTTTTTGTTTCACGTGGAACACACCCAAGTTCTTCATGGAGCATGTTTCACGTGAAACATGCTGCGGCGCAGGGGCGCCACGGAGATTGCCGTTATAATTCGGCATCCCGATTTATTCCCGCTAGCCTCCCGGAGGAGGTGCCTCCATGCTTTACCCAAAAGAATTCGATGTCATTGTTGTCGGTGGTGGCCACGCCGGCACGGAAGCTGCACTCGCCGCGGCGCGTATGGGTTGCCAGACGCTGCTGCTGAGCCACAACATCGAGACCCTTGGTCAGATGAGCTGCAATCCGTCCATCGGCGGCATTGGCAAGGGCCATCTCGTCAAGGAGGTGGATGCAATGGGCGGCGCCATGGCGGCAGCCACGGATGAGTCGGGCATCCAATTCCGCATCCTGAATTCCAGCAAGGGCCCGGCCGTACGTGCCACCCGCGCTCAGGCGGACCGCGTGCTGTATCGCAAGGCGATTCGCACGCGGCTGGAGAATCAGCCCAACCTGATGCTGTTCCAGCAGGCCGTGGATGACCTGGTAGTGGAGGGTGATCGTGTCGTCGGCGCTGTCACCCAGGTCGGCATCACCTTCCGCGCTCGTGCCGTGGTGCTGACCGCCGGGACCTTCCTCGATGGGAAGATTCACGTCGGGCTGGATAACTACACTGGCGGTCGCGCGGGCGACCCAGCCTCGGTCTCGCTGTCGGCGCGCCTGAAGGAGCTCAAGCTGCCGCAGGGCCGCCTGAAGACGGGTACGCCGCCGCGTATCGACGGACGCACCATCGACTTCTCCGTGATGGACGAGCAGCCCGGCGATCTCGATCCGGTGCCGGTGTTCTCCTTCCTGGGCCGTGCCGAGCAGCACCCGCAGCAACTGCCGTGCTGGATCACGCATACCAATAGCCGGACCCACGACATCATCCGTGGCGGCCTGGATCGCTCGCCGATGTACACCGGCGTGATCGAAGGGGTAGGGCCGCGGTACTGTCCCAGCATCGAGGACAAGATCCACCGCTTTGCCAGCAAGGACAGCCACCAGATCTTCCTGGAACCGGAAGGGCTGACGACCAACGAGTTCTACCCCAACGGTATTTCCACCAGCCTGCCGTTCGACGTGCAACTTGCCCTGGTGCATTCGATCCGCGGCATGGAGAACGCGCACATCCTGCGCCCCGGCTACGCCATTGAGTACGATTACTTCGATCCGCGTGCCCTCAAGGCCTCGCTGGAGTCCAAGGCCATCAGCGGCTTGTTCTTCGCCGGGCAAATCAACGGCACCACCGGCTACGAAGAAGCCGCTGCCCAGGGCCTGCTGGCCGGGATCAATGCCGGCTGCTTCGTACGGGAGCGCGATGCCTGGACTCCCCGGCGGGACCAAGCCTATCTTGGGGTTCTGGTCGATGATCTGATCACCCGTGGGGTCTCGGAACCGTACCGAATGTTCACCAGCCGCGCCGAGTTCCGTTTGAGCCTGCGTGAAGATAATGCCGATATGCGACTGACCGAGGCCGGTCGGGAGCTGGGTGTGGTCGATGATGTGCGCTGGGATGCATTTAACCGGAAACGCGATGCTGTTTCACGTGAAACAGAGCGGCTGAAGGGTACCTGGGTGAATCCGAGCATCCTGCCGGAAGCCGATGCCGTGCCGCTGCTGGGCAAAGCGATCGAGCGCGAGTACAACCTCGCCGATCTGCTGCGCCGTCCCGCTGTCACGTACGAAGCGCTGATGGCGCTGCAGGACGGCAAGTTCGCACCTGCCCAGGCACTCGATGCCGATCCTCTGCTGGTCGGGCAGATTCGCGAGCAGATCGAGATTGGTATCAAGTACCACGGCTACATCGCGCGGCAAGCCGCAGAAGTGGACAAGCTCGAAGCCAACGAATCCACCCGCCTGCCCGAGGATTTCGACTACACGGAAGTGCGCGGCCTTGGCATCGAGGTGGGCCAGAAGCTGAACCAGCACCGGCCCGAGACCCTCGGCCAGGCATCGCGAATTTCTGGCGTGACGCCGGCTGCGATTTCGCTGCTGCTGGTCCATCTGAAAAAGAAGGGCATGGGGCGTGCCAAGTCCGACTCCAGCCAAGAGGCCGCCTGAGTGAGGAACCAACGTTACGCGGCCGTGGATGACGCCGACCAGCGCCGCCGCCTGGAGGCCGGCTTGTCCGCCATCGGCCTGGCGGTCTCCGCGAGCCAGATCGATCAGTTGTTTGCCTACCTGGCACTGCTGCGCAAATGGAATGCCATCTATAACCTGACCGCCATCCGTCATCCCGACGAGATGTTGACGCACCACATGCTCGACTCGCTGGCCGCCGTGCCGGCGCTGGCCCAAGCGGCTCGCGCCGCGGCGGTAGAGGAGGGCGCGCGTGGCCGGGTGCTGGACGTGGGTTCGGGTGGCGGCATGCCTGGTCTGCCGCTGGCCATCACGTGTCCCGACCTGTCGGTGCTGATGGTCGACATCGTGCAAAAGAAAACCGCTTTCCTCACGCAGTGCCGGGCACAGCTCGGCCTGTCCAACGCCGCCGCCCACTGGGGCCCGGTCGAGAAGCTGGAAGACGACAAGGGGTATGCAGTCATTACGTCTCGTGCGTTTGCCGAGCTGAGCGATTTTGCATCGCTCGCCGGCCACCTGCTGGCGCCGGGCGGCAAGCTGATTGCCATGAAGGGCGTTTATCCTCAGCCCGAACTCGATCGCATGGAAGCGGCCGGCCTGATGGCCGAGTGGCAGGTCGAGGCAATACCGCGCCTGACCGTGCCGGAACTGGACGCAGAACGTCACCTGGTGGTGCTGTCGCGCCGCTGACCCGGCCGGTGGTTGTCGCCGGCGCCCACCCCCGGCAGGTAGAAATCAAGCAGGAGCAGCAGGAACATATGGCCAAGGTATTCGTGATCGCAAACCAGAAGGGCRGCGTCGGCAAGACCACCACCACGGTGAACCTTGCCGCCGGCTTGGCGGCACAGGACCAGCGTGTGTTGCTGATCGACCTGGATCCCCAGGGCAACGCCTCGATGGGTTCCGGCATCGACAAGCAGTCGCTCGAGCACAGCGTCTACCAGGTGCTGGTTGGCTTGTCGACGGTGAGCCAGGCACGCCAGCATTCCGAATCCGGCAAGTACGACGTGCTGCCCGCCAACCGCGAACTGGCCGGCGCGGAAGTGGAACTGGTCGAACTGGACCAGCGCGAGAAACGTCTCAAGAACGCGATTGCCGAGGTCGATGCCGAATACGATTTCGTGCTGATCGATTGCCCGCCGTCGCTGTCGCTGCTGACCCTCAACGGGCTGTGCGCGGCCAACGGCGTGATCGTGCCGATGCAGTGCGAGTACTTCGCGCTGGAAGGGCTGTCCGATCTCGTCAATACCATCAAGCAGGTGCATGCCAACCTCAATCGCGACCTGAAGGTGATTGGCTTGCTCCGTGTGATGTTTGATCCACGTGTTACCTTGCAGCAACAGGTGTCGGCCCAGCTTGAGTCGCATTTTGGCGAGAAGGTGTTCAAGACCGTCATCCCGCGCAATGTGCGGCTGGCAGAAGCACCGTCCTATGGCATGCCGGGTGTGGCGTTCGATCCGTCGTCCAAGGGGGCCAAGGCCTACCTCGATTTCGGCGCCGAGATGATCGCGCGCGTCAAGCAACTCGACTGAACGCCGGGTTGAGAGTCACCGGGTTGAGAGTCACCGAATACAGGATACCGAGATGAGCACCGCGAAGAAGAAGGGCCTGGGCCGCGGACTGGAAGCCCTGCTGGGTGGGCCAGCCGAGATCGTCGACGCCGTGAAGCAGGAGGGTGCGCCCTCTGTGCTCCGTCTGGACCAGCTCCAGCCTGGCAAGTACCAGCCGCGCACGCGCATGGACGAAGGCGCGCTGCAGGAGCTGGCCGCGAGCATCCGTGCCCAAGGCCTGATGCAGCCGATCCTGGTGCGCCGCGTTGCCGAGCCGGACCGCTACGAGATCATTGCTGGCGAGCGCCGCTTCCGCGCCTCCAGGATCGCCGGGCTCGAAGAGGTGCCGGTACTGGTCAAGGACGTGGCCGACGAAGCCGCGGCCGCGATGGCGCTCATCGAGAATATCCAGCGTGAAGACCTCAACCCGCTGGAAGAAGCGCAAGGCATCATGCGCCTGGTGCGCGAATTCAATTTCACCCACGAGCAGGCAGCGGAATCGGTGGGGCGCTCGCGCAGCGCGGTGTCCAACCTGCTGCGTCTGCTGAACCTGGCCCAGCCGGTGCAGACCATGCTGATGGCGGGCGACCTCGACATGGGCCACGCCCGTGCGCTGCTCTCCGCTGACGGCGCCAACCAGATCACGCTCGCCAATCAGATCGTTAACAAACGTTTATCGGTGCGCGAGACCGAAAAGCTGGTAGCCTCCACCCTCAAGCCCTTTGACCTCAGGTTGCAGAAGCCGAACAACGGCGCGCCGGCGCGCGACGTGGCACGTCTTGAGGAAGAACTATCCGACGTGCTTGGCCTGCCGGTGCAGATCAAGCTGGGCGTGCGGGGCAAAGGCCAGCTCACCATTCACTTCACCAGCAATGATGCGCTCGACGGTGTGCTGACACGCCTGCGCGAGCCCGGCGAAAGCCAGTCACCCGCCTGAGCGGGATTTCCCAAAAATAGTGCGCGATTAACGGTCGGTGCGGCTGTGCAGCGGCTTGGTGCAATTTGGTGCCGGCCGGTTCTGGCTCGGCGCGCGCACGCCTGTGTAAGGTCTGTGCAAGGCCGATAAACGATCATGGTGCGCCGCCAGCCCTAGGCAGCTCAATTACCTGGCGCGTTATTGTTGGGCGTCGGCCGCGCACGCAATATGGGTTCGTGGCGATTGCAAGTGAAATGCGGACTGTTGCAAGGCGTCTGTAAGCAGATTGACTCGCATGGTGCATTCCTCGTAAAATCGTGCGGTTTGAATTCCGGCCGGTCCAGAAAAGTTCCGGGGCGGATTAAACAACAAGCAGCAACGAGCAAAGGCAATAGCAGGTGGTTTCAGATCGTCAGGATGCCGGCCGGAAAACCGACTGGCAGACGCGTGATGCCTGGGAAGACGAGGCAGAACGCGAAGAAGAGGCGGTCGATCCGCTGTCGCGCGTCGAGGCGGAAACGCTGTTCGGCGAGCGCGCGCTGCGCCCTTCGCGCATGACGCCCGGCAGGGTCGTGCTGGCGCAGGTTGCGGTTACCTTGTTGTCGGCCATTGCCTGGCGACTCTTTGCTGGCGGCAACGCCGGTGCGGCGGGTTGGTCGGCACTATTCGGTGGCACGGTGTGTTTCGTGCCCAGCGGTTTCTTCGCGCTGCGACTCTGGATGGCGCGCGAACGTCCCTCGATCAGCGGACTGGTGGTCGGCGAGGCGATCAAGGTGTTTGCCACCGCCGGGTTGTTCGTCCTGGTGGTGGTGCTGTACAGCGAGTTGCGCTGGGTACCGATGCTGGTCACGTTCCTGCTTGTGCTCAAGACTTACTGGGTCGCGCTGGCGATTCGCTGAGGTTGTGCCCCAGGGTGGGCCGGCCAGGCGCGGTAGGTCGGATAAGTGTGCTTCTCGTCGAAGTGGGGCACGAAAACAGAATATCAAGATGTTTTTGCGTGGCGCGTCACAACAGTGAAGCGCGGCGTGGATAAGGTTCAAACGAGCTTGCCCGCGGTGACCAGCAAAGTGTGCTGAAGGCGGTGCAAGAAGCGTACCGGCAAATGCCGGCAACTGGTTTCGCAATATTACGGTTCGTTTCGACATGTCAGCTGCTCAAGGCGCCGAACAGGCCCTCACCCCCTCCGGCTATATCGCCGAACACTTGCAGAACCTCAACACGGTTGGCGGCAAGCAAGCCTCCGTCGTTGACTTCAGCGTCCTTAACTACGACACCGTGTTCTGGTCGGTGCTGTGCGGTGCCATCGCCGTGATTTTCCTGTACGCCGCCGCGCGCCGCGCGACCGCTGGCGTGCCGGGCCGCTTCCAGGCTTTCGTCGAAATGATCGTCGAGATGGTCGACGACCAGGCCAAGGGCATCATCCATGGCGACCGTTCCTTCATCGCGCCGCTGGCACTGATGGTGTTCTGCTGGATCACGGTGATGAATGCCATCGACTTGATCCCGGTCGACTGGGTTACCGGCCTGAACGGCCTGCTGGGCATCTTCCACATCCATCTGCCGCACCACCGCGCGGTTGCCACGGCTGACCTGAACGGTACGCTGGGCATGTCGTGCGCAGTGCTGGTGCTGATGATCTATTACAGCTTCAAGATCAAGGGCGTGGGCGGCTTCGCCCATGAACTGCTGTCGGCCCCGTTCGGCGCCAAGTGGTACCTGGCCCCGTTCAACCTGATCCTGAACCTGATTGAATTCCTGGCCAAGGCGGTTTCGCTGGGCATGCGGTTGTTCGGCAACATGTACGCCGGCGAACTGGTGTTCCTGCTGATCGCGCTGCTGGGTTCCATCTGGACGTTCGGTGCGGACCTCTCCGCGCTGGGCTTCGTCGGTCATGTGCTGGCCGGTACGGTATGGGCGATCTTCCACATCCTGATCGTTCTGCTCCAGGCTTTCATTTTCATGATGCTGACGCTGGTGTACATCGGCCAGGCACACGATCACCACTGATTTAAGTTTTTCGGTTTTTCGGTTTTTTGGTTCTAAGTCTCTTCTCAATTAAAGGAGTAGTCATGCAAGCATATCTCGCCAACATCCAGGGTCTGACCGCCATCGGTATCGGCATCATCATCGGTCTGGGCGCAATCGGCGCCTGCCTGGGTATCGCCCTGATGGGTGGCAAGTACATCGAAGCGTGCGCACGTCAGCCTGAACTGATGAACCCGCTGCAAACCAAGATGTTCCTGCTGGCTGGCCTGATCGACGCAGCATTCCTGATCGGCGTGGGCGTTGCAATGCTGTTCGCATTCGCCAACCCGCTGCTGGCTGTCATCAAGTAATTCTTTTCGGTCTGCATGATGCTGACGGGCGGCGCGGGCCACTTAGCCTGGCCGCCCTTGCGCATTTATCTGTAGTTTGATTACCGAAAGGAACACACCATGAATCTGAACGCAACGTTTTTTGCGCAGATGGTCGTGTTCTTCATCCTGTGGTGGGTAGTTGCCAAATTCATTTGGCCGCCGCTGGTGAAGGCGCTCGACGAACGCGCAAAGAAGATCGCCGATGGCCTCGCCGCCGCCGAAAAAGGCAAGGCTGAGCTCGAACTCGCCAACAAGCGTGTGGACCAGGCCCTGGCCGAAGCCCGCACCGAAGGCGCTCAACGCGTCGCTGACGCCGAGAAGCGCGCTCAGCTGACCGCTGACGAGATCAAGCAAAACGCCCAGGCAGAAGCCGCACGCATCATTGCCCAGGCCAAGGCCGAAGCCGAACAGCAAGTTACCCGCGCGCGCGAGCAATTGCGCGACCAGGTCGCCGTGCTGGCCGTCAAGGGTGCCGAGCAGATCCTCAAGCGCGAAGTGAACGCGCAGGTCCACGCGGATCTGCTCAATCAACTCAAGGCTGAGCTCTAATCATGGCTGAAACCGCAACCATTGCCCGTCCCTACGCCGAGGCGCTGTTCCGCGTCGCGACCGAATCGAGCGGCAATCTGGATGCATGGTCCGAGCTGGTGTCGGAAATGGGGCAAGTTGCCGCCAATCCCGACATGAAGGCGGTGGCTGGCGATCCGAACGTGCACGGCGACAAGCTGGGCGCACTGTTCCTGTCGGCCCTGAAGTCTCCGGTCAACGACGAAGCCAAGCGCTTCGTCAGCCTGCTGGTGGATAACCACCGCCTGTCGGTATTGCCGGAAATCGCCGAGCAGTTCCATGCGCTCAAGAACGACCGTGAAGGGTCGGCTGATGTCGAGATCACGAGTGCCTTCCCCATTGAGGGCGCAAGCCTGACCGACCTCGTCGCCGCGCTCGAACGCAAGTTCGGCCGCAAGCTGCAGCCCTCGGTTGCGGTGGACCCGTCGCTGATTGGCGGCGTGCGCGTCAAGGTCGGCGACGAAGTGCTCGACACCTCCGTGCGTGCGCGCCTGGCAGCAATGCAAGTGGCGCTGACCGCATGATGCGCGAGAAGCGCACCAGCCGACGGATTGAAGAATTAGGAGCATTGTGATGCAACTGAACCCCTCAGAAATCAGCGAGCTGATCAAGTCCCGCATCTCGGGTCTTGGCGCCGACGCTGAAGTGCGCAACACCGGCACGGTGATTTCCGTGACCGATGGTATCTGCCGCGTGCACGGCCTGTCTGGCGTGATGCAGGGCGAGATGCTGGAATTCCCCGGTAACACGTTCGGTCTGGCACTGAACCTCGAGCGCGACTCTGTCGGCGCCGTGGTGCTGGGCGACTACGAACACATTTCCGAAGGCGACCCGGTCAAGTGCACCGGCCGCATTCTGGAAGTGCCGGTTGGCAAGGAACTGCTGGGCCGCGTGGTCAACACGCTGGGTCAGCCGATCGATGGCAAGGGCCCGATCAACGCCAAAGAAACCGACGTGATCGAAAAGGTTGCCCCTGGCGTGATCGCACGTCAGTCGGTCAGCCAGCCAGTGCAGACCGGCCTGAAGTCGATCGACGCGATGGTGCCGATCGGCCGTGGCCAGCGCGAGCTGATCATTGGCGACCGCCAGACCGGCAAGACCGCCGTTGCTGTCGACGCGATCATCAACCAGAAGGGCAAGGGCGTTTTCTGCGTCTACGTGGCAATCGGTCAGAAGGCTTCGACCGTGAACAACGTGGTGCGCAAGCTCGAAGAACTGGGCGCGATGGAGTACACCATCGTCGTTGCTGCTACGGCTTCGGACTCTGCCGCCATGCAGTACCTGGCTGCCTACGCTGGTTGCACGATGGGCGAGTACTTCCGCGACCGCGGCGAAGACGCGCTGATCGTCTATGACGACCTGACCAAGCAAGCCTGGGCCTACCGCCAGGTGTCGCTGCTGCTGCGCCGCCCGCCGGGCCGCGAAGCTTACCCCGGCGACGTGTTCTACCTGCACTCGCGTCTGCTCGAGCGCGCAGCCCGCGTGAACGCCGACTACGTCGAGAAGTTCACCAAGGGCGCAGTGACCGGCAAGACCGGCTCGCTGACCGCGCTGCCCGTGATCGAAACGCAAGCTGGCGACGTGTCCGCTTTCGTGCCGACCAACGTGATCTCGATCACCGACGGCCAGATCTTCCTGGAAACCGACCTGTTCAACGCAGGTGTGCGCCCCGCAATCAACGCCGGTATCTCGGTGTCGCGCGTTGGTGGTGCCGCCCAGACCAAGGTCGTCAAGAAGCTGTCCGGCGGTATCCGTACCGACCTGGCCCAGTACCGTGAACTGGCTGCGTTCGCGCAGTTTGCTTCCGACCTGGACGATGCCACCCGCAAGCAGCTGGAGCGCGGCCGCCGCGTGACGGAACTGCTCAAGCAGGCTCAATACCTGCCGCTGCAGGTGTGGCAGCTGGCCGCGTCGCTGTACGCAGCCAACAACGGCTTCCTCGACAACGTGGAAGTGAAGGACATTCTCCCGTTCGAGAAGGGCCTGCACGACCATCTGAAGACCAAGTACGCCGACCTCGTCAGCCGCATCGAAGATTCCAAGGATCTGTCGAAGGAAGACGAAGCCACCCTGCGTGCCGCGATCGAGGATTTCAAGAAGTCCGCCGCGTTCTAACCGCGCAATTCCACGAAACTGCGCCGGCACCGTTGCCATGACGGTGCCGGTGCGGCACGAATGGAGAGGAAGATATGGCCGGAACGAAAGAAATTCGAACCAAGATCAAGAGCGTGCAAAACACGCGCAAGATCACCAAGGCGATGGAGATGGTCGCCGCGTCCAAGATGCGCAAGGCGCAGGAACGGATGCGCAACGCCCGTCCCTATGCTGAGAAAGTGCGCAATATCGCGGCGCACCTGGCTGCGGCCAACCCCGAGTTCAAGCACCCCTTCATGGTGGCACGCGACATCAAGCGCGCCGGCATGATCGTGGTAACGACGGACAAGGGGCTGTGCGGCGGCATGAACACGAACGTGCTGCGTGCGGTAACCAATGAGCTGCGTGAGCTGCAAAGCCGCGGCGTGGAGGTGCAGAGCACCGCCATTGGTTCCAAGGGCTTGCAGTTCATGGGCCGCATCGGCGCCAAGGTGCTCTCGCACGTGGTGCACCTCGGTGACACCCCGCATCTGGAAAAACTGATCGGTGCCATTAAGGTCCAGCTCGACGCCTTCACCAATGGTGAAGTCGATGCTGTGTACCTGGCTTACACCAAGTTCATCAATACGATGAAGCAGGAGCCGATGGTGGAGCAGCTGCTGCCGCTTCCCGCCGACAAGTTTGCCCAGACCGAAGATGAAAAGCGCGCCTACTCGTGGGATTACATCTACGAGCCCGACGCACAGACCGTAGTGGAAGAACTGTTGGTCCGCTACGTCGAAGCGCTGGTGTACCAGGCCGTGGCCGAAAACATGGCGTCCGAGCAATCGGCGCGCATGGTGGCCATGAAGGCGGCATCCGACAATGCCAAGAACGTGATCGGCGAACTGCAACTGGTCTACAACAAGACCCGTCAGGCAGCGATTACCAAGGAACTGTCGGAAATCGTCAGCGGTGCCGCAGCCGTCTAAGGCGTCAAGTATTCAAGCTATCGGAGATACGAAATGAGTATCGGAAATATTGTGCAGTGTATTGGCGCCGTGGTGGACATCGAGTTCCCCCGCGACGCGCTGCCTAAGGTCTACGAAGCGCTCGTGCTGGAAGACAGCAACGAAGCCTCGTTCGCCGAGAAGGGCCTGACCTTCGAAGTGCAGCAACAGCTGGGTGACGGCGTGGTGCGTACCATTGCCCTCGGCTCGTCGGACGGCCTGCGCCGCGGCATGGCAGTGAAGGGCACTGGCGCCCCGATCTCGGTGCCCGTCGGTCACGGCACGCTGGGCCGCATCATGGACGTGCTGGGTCGTCCCATCGACGAAGCCGGCCCGATCGCTTCGGACGAGCTGCGCTCGATCCACCAGAAGGCCCCGAAGTTCGATGAACTGTCGCCTTCGGTTGACCTGCTCGAAACCGGCATCAAGGTGATCGACCTGGTGTGCCCGTTCGCAAAGGGCGGCAAGGTGGGTCTGTTCGGTGGCGCCGGCGTCGGCAAGACCGTGAACATGATGGAGCTCATCAACAACATCGCCAAGCAGCACAGCGGTTTGTCGGTGTTCGCCGGYGTSGGCGAGCGTACCCGTGAAGGSAACGACTTCTACCACGAAATGAAGGACTCGAACGTTCTCGACAAGGTGGCCATGGTGTTCGGCCAGATGAACGAGCCGCCGGGCAACCGTCTGCGCGTGGCACTGTCCGGCCTGACCATGGCCGAGAAGTTCCGCGACGAAGGCCGTGACATCCTGTTCTTCGTCGACAACATCTACCGCTACACGCTGGCCGGTACCGAAGTGTCCGCACTGCTGGGCCGTATGCCTTCCGCAGTGGGTTACCAGCCGACGCTGGCCGAGGAAATGGGCAAGCTGCAAGAGCGCATCACCTCGACCAAGACTGGCTCGATCACGTCGATCCAGGCCGTGTACGTGCCTGCGGATGACTTGACCGACCCGTCKCCTGCTACCACCTTCCTGCACCTGGACTCGACCGTCGTGCTGTCGCGTGACATCGCCGCGCTGGGTATCTACCCGGCAGTCGATCCGCTCGACTCGACCTCGCGTCAGCTGGACCCGCAAGTCGTGGGTCAAGAGCACTACGACGTGGCCCGTCGCGTGCAGCAAACGCTGCAACGCTACAAGGAACTGCGCGACATTATCGCGATTCTGGGCATGGACGAACTGTCGCCGGAAGACAAGCAGTCGGTGTCGCGCGCTCGTAAGATCCAGCGTTTCCTGTCGCAGCCCTTCCACGTTGCGGAAGTGTTCACGGGTTCGCCGGGCAAGTACGTCACGCTGAAGGAAACCATCCGCGGCTTCAAGATGCTGGTGGACGGCGAGTGCGATCACCTGCCGGAGCAAGCGTTCTACATGGTCGGCTCGATCGACGAAGCCTTCGAGAAGGCCAAGAAGCTCCAGTAAGCGGCGTCTTTCGCTGCCAGCGCCGTAGTGGCGGCCTAGCCACGGACAGCGATGTCCGGGGCGGCCGCGCTCAGCACGGCAGCGGAATACTTGCTTCCTGGCAACGGGAAGCCGAAGCTTTCAGGGACTAAAGGAATTCACATGGCAACCATTCTTGTAGACGTCGTCAGCGCCGAATCGTCGATCTTCTCCGGTCAGGCGAAGTTCGTGGCACTGCCGGGCGAGTCGGGCGAGTTGGGTATCCTGCCGGGCCATACGCCGCTGATTACGCGTATCCAGCCGGGCGCGGTGCGCATCGAGAAGGAAGACGGCAGCGAAGAGTTCGTGTTCGTGGCCGGCGGGATTCTCGAAGTCCAGCCCAAGCACGTCACCGTGCTGGCAGACACCGCTATCCGCGGCAGCGACCTCGACGAAGCCAAGGCGCAGGAAGCCAAGCGCGCCGCCGAAGAGCTGATGCAGAACCAGAGCAGCGATCTCGACCTGGCACGTGCCCAGAGCGAGCTTGCCGTGGCAGCAGCACAGCTGGCCGCCATCGCGCGCCTGCGCCGGAAACGGTAAGAAAAGCAGGGCCGCCGCAGCTGTTGTTTTTTTGGCGGCGGCGAAAAAAAGGCAGCTGCGAGGCTGCCTTTTTTTATGCCAACGACTATTCTGTCGGCTCAGGACAAAAAAAAAGCGCGCGGGCCGGGGAGGCACCGCGCGGACGGGAAAATCCCTTCGAGGGGTCAATTCGAAGGAACGGGTAAGGTCCAGGTCAACCAACAGACGCTAACCACATTCTTGGTGGTCCAGCACTCGGTCAGGCGGTATTGATCGCATTCAGACGATCCAACCAGCCGGAACCGGCAAGCGCCAACATCATCTCAACCTGGTACACCGATCACAGGCATCGCCTGTGATCCGGTCAATCTGGGTGGGAATGCTTCCTTAGGCTTTCTTCCATGACGCCCTCCCTTTCTGCTGGGGGAGGGAACGCCTTTCACAAAAACTGATTGTGTTGAAGCATTGTGGGGGAAACTTTTGGGGATGGCAGTAACAAAATGTATCGGTTTGCAAGAAGTTGAAAGCGCGGTAACTAAATAAGCGTCTAAATAGGCATAAATGGGCACGTTAGACCACGTGCCACCGCACTCGCCGCCAGGCGGCGGGAACATCACTGCGCGGCGCGGGTCCGATAGCTTTCGCTGATCCTGCCATCCGCCTTGCGGTCCGGCCATCCACTGCCATGCCGCTTTCCTTCCCCTTTCCCCCTTTTTACCGCTCTGCCCAGGCCTCCGTCGATATCGCGAGAGGCCTTGTCCAGCATAGGCTGGCGGCGCTGCTGGCCACGTCTTTCATGGCGGCTGGCCAGGCTGGCGCGGCTGAGCCGCAAGCCCCCACTGGCGCGCTCTGGCAAGGCGAGCTCGACGGCCACATACAGGTCTCGCTGACGATATTTCCGCGCGCGGGCACTGGTGGAGTCGACGGCACGGCCCGTTACGATTCAATGCTTGCCTCCGCACCGCGTCAACTCGATGGCCAATTGACATCCGACGGACGGCTGAGCGTGCGCGAGCGTGCCACTGGCCAGGCGCCTGTTGAGTATCCCGAAGCCCGCGATGGTGCACGTTTCGAGGGCACCGTCTCCTCCGATGGGTTGAGTGTCAGTGGGGAATGGATGAATACCGACGGGTCCCGCCGCCAGGCATTGACGCTCACGCGCAAGGCAATCTATCGCGAGCGCACCGTGAATGTGGCTGGTGCACGTCTTACCGAACGCTATCCCGAAACCGGCCGCCCGCATGTGGATGCGCTCATTACGTCGCTCCGTGCCAGCGGCTGCGGCCAGGGCGAACAGGAATGCCGTAGCGCGATCGAGGTAATGCGGCTGGATGCCGGCAACGTCAGCCTGCTGCGCACCACCTGGCGCTACAGCGGTGGCGCGCATGGCAGCCTTGACTTCGTGAGTGGCACGTGGCGGCGTCGCGGCCCGGCGGGTGCAATGGCATCCGCGCCAACTGCCCCGCCGGTCTATCGCCGGGTCGGGCTTGCCGATCTCCTGCAGCCGGGCGAGGCCTGCTTGCAAAAACTTAACGACGAGCTACAAGCCGCACTGAAGCGGCAGGGCGCGGCCGAGCCCGCGCGTGGCGCGCTTGATGCACAAGCGCTGCAGGAATCGCGCGTTCCGTTTACCCTGTACCGCGGCGGCGTGGTGCTGCACTACGCCCCCTACGCGGTCGGCCCATTTGCGCAGGGCGCCTACCAGGCAGCGGTGCCGTTCGCGCGGCTGGGCAGTTGCGCCCGCCCGGCCGGTGCCGGCCGCGACCAGTCCCCCGAACCCAACGAGAAGGAATCGACGTGAGCGAGATGCAGACAGCCATTCGCGGCATGCTGGCGATGAAGACGGTAGCAGTGGCCGGCCTGTCCGGGCACCCGGACCGGCCCAGCCATGAAGTAGCCGCCTACCTGCAGCGCCACGGCTATCGCATTGTCCCCGTCAATCCGCGCCATGCGGGTGAGCGCATCCTGGGCGAGACCTGCTACGCCAGCCTCGCCGACGCCGCCGCGGCCTTGGCCAAGTCCGGGCAGCGCATTGATTGGGTCGATATCTTCCGCCGCGCCGCCGATGTGCCGCCGGTGGTCGAGGATGCCATCGCGATCGGCGCCCGCGGCGTCTGGCTGCAACTCGGCATTGTCCATGATGCGGCTTTTGCCCGGGCCGCCGCCGCCGGGTTGCTGGCGGTGCAGGACCGCTGCAGCAAGATCGAGCTGATGCGACAGGCCGCCTGATCCCGCTAAACTAGTCACCTTAGCTCCGAATCTAGCTCTGAATCTAGTTCCCAATCTCACCCTCAACCCCGCCTCAAGCAGCCATGGCCATCGATCCCCAGCTTCTCGACTACTACCGCCGGCTCTCCGAACGCTACGCCGGGCAGCCCGAGCCGGCCGGTGCCGCCGGCCGCCGCGCGCGCTTCGCCGAGATCGCGGCGACCTCGGTCGTGCCCGACCCGGAGGGCATCAAGTCCACCGACATGGAGCTGGCGCTACCCGGCCGCACGCTGGCGGCGCGATTGTTCTGCCCGGAAGGCGTGGCCGAGCCGCGCCTGATTGTCTATTTCCATGGCGGCGGCTGGGTGGTGGGTTCGCATGACACGCATCACAGCGTGGCAGCGCTGCTCGCCGCCGACACCGGCTGCGCGGTGGCCAGTGTGGATTACCGGCTGGCACCGGAGCATCCGTTCCCCACGCCGTGCGACGACGCGCTGCAGGCGGTGCTGTGGTTCGCCGAGCAACGCGTCCGGTTGCGCCTGGATGCAGGCTTCCTGGCCGTGGCGGGCGACAGCGCGGGCGGGCACCTGGCCGCGCAGGCCGCGCGCTGGGCCAATGCGCATGGGCGTCCCGGCCTGGTCAACGCCCAGTTGCTGATCTATCCCGTGGCCGCGCCCGTGCTGGCCAGCGAAAGCTATCGCGCCTTTGCGGATGGCCCCGGCCTCACCCGCGACGAGATGGCCTGGTTCTGGACGGAGTTCATCGGCGCCGAGCGCCTTGCCGCTGGCGCCGCCATCGAAGACACGCGCATCCACCTGATGGGCGCCGCGCCACAGCACCTGCCTCCGGCCAGCGTGGTGGTGGTTGCCGCCCACGACGTGCTGCGCGACGACGGCCTGGCCTACGCTGACTATCTGGTGCGCTACGGCGCGCCGGTGATCACGCTGGAGGCGAGCGGGATGACGCATGGCTTTGCCCGCCTGCAGCCCGATGCCCCGCGCGCGCGCGAATGGATGCGCCGCGCAGCGCAGGCCTTCAAGGAACTGGCGGCGGACATCTAAGCTGCCGGCGGCGGCCGGCCATCCCGTAAAATGGCGGTCTTACGAGGATGACCATGACCGCATTGCAGAACGATACCTTCCTGCGCGCGCTGCGCCGGCAACCGACCGAGTACACCCCGCTGTGGCTGATGCGTCAGGCGGGGCGCTATCTGCCCGAATACAATGCTACGCGCGCTCGCGCCGGCAGCTTCCTGGGCCTGGCCAAGAACCCGGCCTACGCGACCGAAGTTACCCTGCAGCCCCTCGAGCGCTATCCGCTCGACGCGGCCATCCTCTTCTCCGACATCCTGACCGTGCCCGATGCCATGGGCCTCGGGCTGTCGTTTGCCCAGGGCGAGGGTCCGCGCTTTGCCCACCCGTTGCGCACCGAAGGCGACGTCAAGAAGCTGGCGGTGCCGGACATGGCCTCGCTGTCCTACGTGTTCGACGCGGTCAGCGAGATCCGCCGGGCACTGGTGCAGGATGGCCGCCAGCGCGTGCCGCTGATCGGCTTCTCGGGCAGCCCCTGGACGCTGGCCTGCTACATGGTCGAGGGTGCGGGCTCCTCCGATTTCCGCACGGTCAAGGCGATGATGTACAGCCGCCCCGACCTGATGCACCGCATCCTGGAGATCAACGCGCAGGCCGTGTCGGCCTACCTGAATGCGCAGATCGAGGCAGGTGCGCAAGCCGTGATGCTGTTTGACACCTGGGGCGGCACATTGGCCGACGGCATGTACCAGACGTTCTCCCTGGCCTATATGCGCAAGGTGCTGGCCGGCCTGAAGCGCGAGCACAACGGCGAGCAGGTGCCAGCCATCGTGTTTACCAAGGGCGGCGGCTTGTGGCTGGAGGCGCTCACCGAGATCGGCGCCGACGCGCTTGGTCTGGACTGGACGGTCAATTTGACGCAGGCGCGCCGCCGCACTGGCGGCAAAGTGGCACTGCAGGGCAATATCGACCCCAATGTGCTGTTTGCGCCGGAAGCCGCGATTCGCGAGCAGGTGCGTGGCGTGCTCGACAGCTATGCCGCCGGCGGCGGCAGCGACGGACACGTCTTCAACCTCGGCCACGGCATTTCCCAGTTCACCCCGCCCGAGAATGTGACGGTGCTGGTGGACGAGGTGCATCGCTACAGCCGTCAGCTGCGCACCGCGGCAAGGTGACAGCCGGTGCACGTCTTCCCTCCCATCAGGGGGTACCGCCTGTGCGGCGCAGCGAGCCGGCCTCGCGCGCCGCACCCAGACGGGCAGGTGCCGGGGGAGGCTTGCCCGAAGCGCTGTCAAGTAAACTATTTTGCAATATTTCGCCCTTTCGGTGCCGGTTCGCGCTTGTCAAGGCTTGACTTATGCACATCAATGGGTTTTCCGCAGTGCAAGAGCGGGTTAGTCCCTAACTCATCTGAGGGAGGTCGCCAAGTCCTTGATTTACAAGGCATTGCATCTGGTCACACACAGGCTGGAATGCCCGTGGGAGCCTTGTTTCACGGGGCTTGGCGGGAACTCCGGGCGAGTTTTCAACAAAGTTATCCACAGGCGGTGCCCGGGGCCGGGAAAACCAGCCATCTATCATCGACTTAGGGGCACATTTGAAGCGTTACTTTAAGTTGATGTTGCACCGCACACTGAATTTGTCTGGGAAGAGGCTCAGCCTCGGCCTGCACTTGCTTTGGGCTTTCTCGCCCCATTCTGGACCGTACCCACCGCTGCGCTGGATGATCGGCCCGGGAGGCGCGGTGTGACGTCACCGGGGATCCCCGAGCAAACCGCGCTGGCCGTGGCGCCCACCGGCGGCGCACCGCTGGCCGTCGTGCGGGTGGCGCTCGATACGCCGGCTGACGATGTCTTCGATTACCTTGCTGGCCCGGAAGTCCAGCCCGGCGAACTGGTCACGGTGCCGTTCGGCCGCCGTACGCTGGTCGGCGTGGCCGTATCGCGTTGCGCGCACTCCGATGTACCCGCCGGCAAGCTGCGCTCTGTCGCACAGCGCCTGGACTGGCTGCCACCGCTTGGCGCCCACTGGATCGCGCTGGCAGGCTTTGCCGCTCGCTATTACCACCGCTGCCTGGGCGAAGTCATGCTGCCCGCGCTGCCTCCGGCCCTGCGCGAGGCCGACGGCTGGGCGCGGCTGGCACTGCGAGCCCGCAGCGAACACTACCGCGTGGCCCCGGGGCAGGGCGAGGCGCTGTTGGCGGCGGTGCCGCCGCGCGCCCGCACCGTGCTGGCGCTGGCTCGGGCGCTGGTGGCTGCCGCCGGGGAAGTGCGGACGGTATCCGCCGCCGAGGCGCGTGCGCTCTGCAGCGCGGCGCCCTCGCGCCTGGCGGAGTGGGCCGAGGCCGGCTGGGTGATCTCCGAGCGGGCCGACCAGCCTTTGCTGGGCGCGCCCTCGGCTGCCGAGCCGTCCACCGCGCCGCCGCTGCACGAAGAGCAGCGCGTGGCCGTGGAAGCGATCGCGCAGGCCAAGGGATTCGCGCCGTTCCTGCTCCACGGCGTCACCGGCAGCGGCAAGACCGAAGTCTACCTGCACGCCATGGCCGAAGTGCTGGCGCGCGATGCGCAGGCGCAGGTGCTGATGCTGGTGCCCGAAATCAATCTCACGCCGCAGCTGCAGGGCCGTATTGCCTCGCGCTTTCCCCATCTGCCGCTGGCGGTGCTGCATAGCGGCCTGGCCGACCAGGAGCGCACGCTGCAATGGCTGGCGGCGCACCGCGGCGAGGCCCGCATCGTGCTGGGCACGCGGCTGGCGGTGCTGGCTTCGCTGCCGCACCTGGCGCTGATCGTGGTCGACGAGGAGCACGACACGTCCTACAAGCAGCAGGAAGGCCTGCGCTACTCCGCACGCGACCTGGCCGTATGGCGGGCCAAGCAGCTCGGCACGGCCGTGGTGCTGGGCTCCGCCACGCCGTCCATGGAGTCCTGGTGGCGTGCGGAGCAGGGCACCTACCGCAAGCTGGTGCTGCGTGAGCGGGCCCAGACCGATGCCACGCTGCCCACGGTGCGGCTGATCGACATCAACCAGGAACGCCAACGCCAGCGCGCCCTCTACGAAGGGCTGTCGGTGCCGTTGCTAAACGCCATCGAGGCCCGCCTGCAGCGTGGCGAGCAGAGCCTGCTGTTCCTGAACCGGCGCGGCTACGCCCCGGTGCTGGCCTGCGATAGCTGCGGCTGGCTCTCCGGATGCCCGCGCTGCTCGGCCTATATGGTGCTGCACCGGCCGGAGCGCCGACTGCGCTGCCACCATTGCGGGCTGGAATCCCCGGTGCCCCATCATTGCCCGGATTGCGGAAATGTGGATGTAGCACCACTTGGTAGGGGCACCCAGCGCATCGAGGAGGCCCTGGCTGCCCGTTTTCCGCAAGCGCGCATCGCCCGCATCGATGCCGATTCCACGCGCCGCAAGGGCAGCGCGCAGGCCATGTTCGATGAGGTCCATGCGGGCGAGGTCGACATCCTGGTCGGCACGCAGATGGTGGCCAAGGGGCACGACTTCCAGCGCGTGACCCTGGTCGGCATCGTCCATCCGGACGCCGCCATGTTCAGCCACGATTTCCGCGCGGCCGAGCATTTGTTTGCCTCCCTGATGCAGGTGGCCGGACGCGCCGGGCGGGCAGGGCTGGCGGGCGAGGTGCTGATCCAGACCCGCTATCCCGATGCATCGGCATTGCAGGCATTGGTACGCCATGACTATGATGGATTCGCGGCTACCCAGTTGCGCGAGCGCCGCCAGGCCGGGTTGCCCCCGTTTGCCTACCAGGTGCTCGTCACGGCCGACCATGCCGAACTGGAGCGTGCGCTGGCCTTCCTCCAGAGCGCGCGGAATCGGGCCGATGCGTGCCGGATGGCGCCGGAGGTGCAACTCCATGACCCGGTGCCGATGTCGATGGTGCGGGTGGCTAACCGGGAGCGCGCGCAAATGTTGGTGGAAAGCACCTCGCGCATTGCACTGCAAAGATTTATCAGCGAGTGGGTGCAAACTTTTGGCGAGGCGCTGGGCGATGCCAAGGGCGTGCGCTGGCAGTTGGAGATTGATCCCTTGCGTATCTGAGTGGGGTCCGGTTGCGCCACGGGCCGCGCAGCGCAAGGTACGGTGCAACCACTTTTCCTGATGTATCTGAGTGGTTGTACCTAGTTGCACCTTTGGTTTGCCCGGGAGTATGATCGCGCCAATCTGCCGGTTTCCCCGCAGTCAGGAAACCGGCGTCCGCGTCTTACGGAGAATCAAGCGCATGGCCACCACCACCCTCGGCGTCAAACTCGACGACGCCTCCCGCGAGCGCCTCAAGCGCGTTGCGCAGTCGATCGACCGCACACCGCACTGGCTGATCAAGCAGGCGATCTTCACGTATCTGGAGCAAGTCGAACGGGGCAACATCCCGCATGAGACCAGCGCCGCCGGTACGGGGAGCGAGGGTGCGGCGGACGGTGCCGACGCCTTTGACGGCGCGGCTGGTGACGGCGCGATGCAGCCTTTCCTGGAGTTTGCGCAGAGCGTGCAGCCGCAATCGGTGCTGCGCGCGGCCATCACCGCTGGCTATCGCCGCCCCGAGTCCGAGTGCGTGCCGGTGCTGCTTGAGCAGGCTCGCCTGCCACATCAGCAGGCCGAAGCCGCTCTCGCCATGGCCCGGACCCTGGCCACGCGGCTGCGCGAGCGCAAGGTCGGCACCGGCCGCGAAGGGCTGGTGCAGGGCCTGATCCAGGAGTTCTCGTTGTCCTCGCAGGAAGGCGTGGCGCTGATGTGCCTGGCCGAGGCGCTGCTGCGCATTCCCGACAAGGCCACCCGCGACGCGCTGATCCGCGACAAGATCAGCGGCGCCAACTGGCAGTCGCACCTGGGCCAGAGCCCGTCGGTGTTCGTCAATGCCGCCACCTGGGGCCTGCTGTTTACGGGCAAGCTGGTGGCCACGCATACCGAAGCCGGCCTGTCCAAGGCGCTGACCCGCATCATCGGCAAGGGCGGCGAGCCGCTGATCCGCAAGGGCGTGGACATGGCGATGCGCCTGATGGGCGAACAGTTCGTCACCGGCGAGACCATTTCCGAGGCGCTGGCCAATGCGCGCAAGTACGAGGCCGAGGGCTTCCGCTACTCCTACGACATGCTGGGCGAAGCGGCCATGACCGAGGCCGACGCGCAGCGCTACCTGGCCTCCTACGAGCAGGCCATCAACGCCATCGGCCAGGCTTCGCGCGGGCGCGGCATCTATGAAGGCCCTGGCATCTCGATCAAGCTCTCGGCGCTGCATCCGCGCTACAGCCGCGCGCAGCATGAGCGCGTCATCAGCGAGCTCTACGGCCGCCTCAAGTCGCTGACCTTGCTTGCCCGGCAGTACGACATCGGCATCAACATCGACGCCGAGGAAGCCGACCGCCTGGAAATCTCGCTCGACCTGCTGGAGCGCCTGTGCTTCGAGCCCGAGCTGGCCGGCTGGAACGGCATCGGCTTCGTGGTGCAGGGCTACCAGAAGCGCTGCCCCTTCGTGATCGATTACCTGATCGACCTGGCCCGCCGCAGCCGCCACCGCCTGATGATCCGCCTGGTCAAGGGCGCATACTGGGACAGCGAGATCAAGCGTGCCCAGGTGGACGGGCTGGAGGGCTATCCGGTCTACACGCGCAAGGTCTATACCGACGTGTCCTACGTGGCCTGCGCGCGCAAGCTGCTGTCGGTGCCGGACGTGATCTACCCGCAGTTCGCCACCCACAACGCCCACACGCTGGCGGCCATCTACCAGATCGCCGGCCACAACTACTACCCCGRCCAGTACGAGTTCCAGTGCCTGCACGGCATGGGCGAGCCGCTGTACGACCAGGTGGTCGGCCCGCTGGCCGACGGCAAGTTCAGCCGTCCGTGCCGGATCTACGCGCCGGTCGGCACGCATGAGACGCTGCTCGCCTACCTGGTGCGCCGCCTGCTGGAAAACGGTGCCAATACGTCCTTCGTGAACCGCATTGCCGACGACACCATCTCGCTGGACGAACTGGTGGCCGATCCTGTCACCGTGGTCGAGCGCATGCACGCCGAGGAAGGCGCGCTTGGCTTGCCGCACCCGCGTATCCCGCAGCCGCGCAACCTTTATGGAGAATCGCGGGCCAACTCCGCCGGTATCGACCTGTCCAACGAGCATCGCCTGGCTTCGCTGTCGTCGGCGCTGCTGGCCGGTACCAGCGAGGCCGTCAGTGCCGTGCCGCTGCTGGGCGTGGAAGCCGCCGCTGGCGCGGATGCCGGCCAGCCCGCACCGGTGCGCAACCCGTCCGACCTGCGCGACGTGGTCGGCCATGTCACCGAAGCCAGCATGGCCGAGGTGGAAGCCGCGCTGCAGGCCGCGGTGAACGCCGCGCCGATCTGGCAGGCGACCCCGGCCGATGTGCGCGCCGCCGCGCTGGAACGCGCCGCGGAACTGATGGAAGCGCAGATGCAGTCCCTGATGGGCATCATCGTGCGCGAGGCCGGCAAGACGTTCTCCAATGCCATCGCYGAAGTGCGCGAGGCGGTGGACTTCCTGCGCTAYTACGCTGCGCAAGTGCGTGAAACCTTCTCCAGCGACACCCACCGCCCGCTCGGGCCGGTGGTCTGCATCAGCCCGTGGAATTTCCCGCTGGCCATCTTTACCGGCCAGGTCGCGGCAGCGCTGGCCGCCGGCAACACCGTGCTGGCCAAGCCCGCCGAGCAGACCCCGCTGATTGCCGCCCAGGCCGTGCGCTTGCTGCGCGAGGCTGGCGTGCCGGCTGGCGCCGTGCAGTTGTTGCCGGGCCGCGGCGAAACCGTGGGCGCCGCGCTGGTAGGCGACGCTCGCGTCAAGGGCGTGATGTTCACCGGCTCCACCGAAGTAGCGCGCCTGCTGCAACGCAGCGTGGCCGGCCGGCTGGACGCGGCTGGCCGCCCGGTGCCGCTGATCGCCGAGACCGGCGGCCAGAACGCGATGATCGTGGACTCCTCCGCGCTGGCCGAGCAGGTGGTTGGCGACGTGGTCAACTCCGCCTTCGACTCGGCCGGCCAGCGCTGTTCCGCGCTGCGCGTGCTGTGCCTGCAGGAGGACGTGGCCGACCGCGTGCTGGAAATGCTCAAGGGCGCCATGGACGAGCTCACCATGGGCAACCCGGACCGCTTGTCCACCGACGTTGGCCCGGTCATTGACGAAGAGGCGCGCGGCAACATCGTGCGCCATATCGACGCCATGCGCGCCAAGGGCCGCCGCGTCCACCAGGCCGACCCGAACGGCGCGGCCAGCGCGGCCTGCCGCAATGGCACGTTTGTGTCGCCAACGCTGATCGAGCTCGACAGCATCGAAGAGCTGCAGCGCGAAGTCTTTGGCCCCGTGCTGCACGTGGTGCGCTACCCGCGAGCTGGCCTCGACACGCTGCTTGCGCAGATCAACGGCACCGGCTACGGCCTGACCATGGGCATTCACACCCGCATCGACGAAACCATCGAGCACATCGTCGAGCGCGCGGAAGTGGGCAACCTCTACGTCAACCGCAATATCGTGGGTGCGGTGGTGGGCGTGCAGCCCTTCGGCGGCGAGGGCCTGTCCGGCACCGGCCCCAAGGCAGGCGGCCCGCTGTACCTGCACCGCCTGTTGTCGGTCTGCCCGCAGGACGCCGTGGCCCGCGTGGTGCGCGGCTCCGACACCGTCGGCGGCGCCGACGAGACCGGCCCGGTGCGCCGCACGCTGACCGAGGCGCTGGGTACGCTCAAGGCATGGGCCCAGCGCGAGAGCGCGGCGCCGCCTGAACTGGCGGCGGCGTGCGAGCGCTTTGCCGCGGCCTCGGCGGCCGGCCTGTCGGTCACGCTGCCCGGCCCCACCGGCGAGCGCAACACCTACACGCTGCTGCCGCGCGCCGCCGTGCTGTGCCTGGCCCAGCAGGAGACCGACCTGGCGGTACAGCTGGCGGCGGTACTGGCGGCTGGCAGCCAGGCCGTGTGGGTTGAAAGCCCCATGGCCCGGGCCCTGTTTGCGCGCCTGCCCAAGGCAGTACAATCGCGCGTCAGCCTGGTGGCCGACTGGTCGGCCAGCGACACCGGCTTCGACGCGGTCCTCCACCATGGCGATTCCGACCAGCTGCGCGCTGTGTGCGAACAGCTGGCCACGCGCCCCGGCCCGATCATTTCGGTGCAAGGCCTGGCACATGGTGAACCGAATATCGCCATCGAGCGTTTGTTGATCGAGCGTTCGCTGTCCGTCAATACGGCGGCAGCGGGCGGCAATGCGAGTTTGATGACGATCGGCTAACCGCCGGGCGTCGATCGAAGCGACGCGAGGCAGCGGTGATCCCGCAAACCTCGCGTATTTGAAAATCGGGGAGCGTTTCGCGCCACACCCGGACGCGTCCAAAAACGCAGCAAAGGCTATAGAGAATAGCTACCAAGGAGAACAGATGAACTCGACTTTCCACAAGACGGCCCTCACCGTTGCCCTGTCCGTCGCTGGCCTGTGCGCCACCTCGGCCGCCTTCGCCCAGGCGCAGGAAATCAAGCTGGGCTTTGCCGCGCCGATGACCGGCGGCCAGGCGCAATACGGCAAGGACATGCAGAACGGCGTCGTCCTCGCCATCGAGGAAATGAACGCGACCAAGCCCAAGATCGGCGGCAAGGACGTCAAGTTCGTACTGCTCTCTGAAGACGACGCGGCAGACCCCAAGACCGGCTCGGTGGTCGCGCAAAAGCTGGTCGACAATGGCATCCAGGGCATGCTGGGTCACTTCAACTCGGGCACCAGCATCCCGGCGTCGATGGTCTACAACCGCGCTGGCATCCCCCAGATCGCCATGGCAACGGCGCCTGAGTACACCCGCCAGGGCTTCAAGACCACCTTCCGCATGATGACCTCCGACACCCAGCAGGGCTCGGTGATCGGTGCCTTCGTGGTGAAGAAGCTGGGCGCCAAGAACATCGCCATCGTCGACGACCGCACCGCCTACGGCCAAGGCCTGGCCGACGAGTTCGAGAAGGCCGCCAAGGCCGCCGGCGGCAAGATCGTGCGCCGCGAGTTCACCAACGACAAGGCGGTGGACTTCAAGGCCGTGCTGACCAACATCAAGCGCAGCAACCCGGACGTGATCTTCTTTGGCGGCGCCGAGACGCAATCCGCGCCGATGGCCAAGCAGGTCAAGGAACTCGGCATGAAGTCGCCGGTGGTGTCGGGCGAAATGTCGAAGACCGACAACTTCCTCAAGCTGGCGGGCCCTGCCGCCGAGGGCACGGTCGTATCGCTGGCCGGCCTGCCGCTGGAGCAGATGCCCGGTGGCACCGCCTACGAGAAGAAGTACGAGAAGCGCTTCGGCGGCAAGGTGCAGACCTACTCGCCGTACGCCTATGACGGCGCCACCGCCTTGATGACCGCCATGATCAAGGCGGGCTCGGCCGATCCGGCGCGCTACCTGCCGGTGCTGGCAGCCACCAACATGCAAGGCGTGACCACCAAGACCCTGGCCTACGACGCGCGCGGCGACCTGAAGGACGGCGGCATCACCGTCTACAAGGTAGTTGGCGGCAAGTGGACCGTGCTGGAGACGGTAGGCGGCAAGTAAGCGATTGCCCCCGGTGCCCCCGGCAGGGCACCATTAGCGTCCTGCATCTGACGCCATCCCGGTGGGATGGCGTTTTTGTTTTTGCCGCAGGCGAATTCGCCAGGACTCGTCAGGCGGCGAGGCGCGCCGGCCTGGCGCCGGGCTACGGGCGTCCTTGCGCGATGCGGTTTCGAGCCTCTTCGATCATGCGCAGTGCGGTGACGTCATTGGGCGCACCCCGTGCCAGCCCGGCGAGCCGTTGCTGGGCGGCTGGCCGGATGGCGGCGATGCCGTTTCTGCATACATCGGTGCAAAGCCGTTGTCCAGCGTTGCGGCTGCGGCGGGAATCGCCTCTTTTTCTCACGAGCAGGAGGGGGCCACGATGGCGCATAATCCCGCACTCGCACATCCACCCCGAAGGAGCAGTCCGTGTCCGTGCAGGAAGTCAGCTACGACCACGCCATCGAGCTAGCCAACGCAGAGCGCTACGATGAAGCGCTGGTCATTCTCGACCAGCTTTCGCAGGCGCAGCCTCAAGTGGTGGATTTCGATTGCCTGCGGGCACGCCTGCATTTCGACCGCGGCGACGCGCAGGCTGCCTTTGCCGTGCTCGATGCGGCGCTGGCCAAGCTGCCCGGGCTGCCGCTGCACCCGGCGCACCGCTGGTCCTCGCGCGGCGTGATCGCGCGCCGCTACGGCATGCTGCTGATGGGGATGGAGCGCTTGCCCGAGGCGCTGCCCTGGCTGGAAGAAGCCGCGCTGCGCAACGGCTTGTCCTCCGGCGAGTGGAGCGCCCGCCTGCATGCCGGGCTGGTGCATTACCGGCTGGGCAATGTCGCCGCGGCCGGCGCTTATTGGTATGACCTGCTTTATCGCGCGCCGGATCTCGGCGCCGAAGACATCCTGGGCCAGGCGCTGGCCCACGTGAATGCCGCCGGCGACAAGGCCGAGCCGATGCTGCGCCTGTGCCTGGCGCGGATCGGCCTGGACAACCCCGACCTGTTGGAGCTCGACGAAGCCGCGGGCGATGCCCTGGCCGCCGAGCAGGCGGCCATCGTGCTGGCCAGCCAGCCGGACCACCCGCATGCCCGCCGCATCCGCGCGCCGCTACGCTACCGCGCGGGCGAGCTCGATGGTGCCTGGGACGACTTCGCCACCTACCAGCGCAAGGCCCCGGACCCCAAGGCGCAGGTGCGCGAGCTCGAATGGCGCCACCAGTCCGGCGAGGCCGAGCCTTGGCTGCGCTTTGCCTTTGTCGAGGGCGCGACGGATGCGACCGGTTACTACAACGCTGGCGTGGCGCTGGCTGAGTTCATGGACGCGGTGCCGGCTGCCGAGGCGGCGTTGATGCCGCACCTGATCAAGGCCTATCGCCTGGGCCTGGCGCGCTTCGAAGCCTACTTCGCCACCGGCGAGGGCGGCTACGACGACGCCGATCCCCATATCTACTCCTTGCTGTGCCACAACCTTGCCACCCGGCTGGAAGGCGACGGCAACCGCGCGGAGCGCATCGCGCTGCACGAGAAGGGCATCGCGGTCAGCGAGTTCATCGAGCACTGGATCGACCTGCTCGAATGCCTGGAGGCAGCCGGCCAGCACGGTAAAGCCGTGGAAGTCGCGGGCGACGTGCTCAACCGCTATCCGCTGGAGCGCGATCCCGCCAACGTGGGCTGGATCTTCAGCCGGCTGATGAGCACCTGGAAGGCCATCGGTGGCACGGAAGTGACGTCGGCGGCCCGTGATGCGCTGGCGCACATGGATGCGCGCGCCGATGCCTTGCCGGTGGAGGAGCGCAGCCAGACCGCGCACGCGCTGGCCCACGCCCGCGCGCATTTCGCGGGGCTGCTGCGCAATGCCATGGACAGCATGGACCAGCACGACCGCATCGACGCGCAGGCCGAGATCGAGGCACTGCAGCGCCGCGCGCTGCTGATCGAGGACGCGTGGCTTTGCAACCAGTTCGGCATGATCTGGCGCGGCCTGGGCGCGCCGGAGCGCGCGCTGCCGCTGTTCGAGCAAGCCATCGCGCTGACCGCCGACGATCCTGCGGACCAGGCCTTCCCGCGCCTGCAGCGCGCGCTGATCCGCAACGGCGAGAAGCAATACGCGCAAGCGCTGACGGATTTCGAGGCGGCATTTGCCGCGCGCGACCGCTGGGACGGCGAGGCCTACCTCGGCGCCGTCGAGGCCGCGCTGGGCCTGGAGCAGCGCGAGACCGCGCTGGGCTACTTCGACAAGGCTCGCGCGAGCGGCGCCGCGCAGGGCAAGACGCGCTCACTCTATGCCCGCATGGAAACCGGCCTGCGTGCAACGCGTCCGGGATGGAAGTTCTGGGGCGTGTAGCCGGCGGGGCGGGCCGCATCCTCGGCCCGGTCACGATAAAAGAACGCCATCCCTGTAAGATGGCGTTTTTTTACGTGTGAACGCGTCACGTTGACGGGAAATTCCGTGCCTCTGTCGGACAAACTCCGACATGGAATGTCATGTGGCTCCGTTACCATATAGCCCATGAATGGACTGAGCCAATTGTTTCCAAGCCTGCCCCTGGCACCGGGCGGGCTTTTCTGGGTCGGGCTGGCGCTGGTGGGCGCCGGCCTGGCGGGCGAGGTATGCCGCATGTACCTGCGGCTGCCCCGCATCGTCGGCTACGCTGCCACGGGCCTCGCGGCTGGCATGCTCGGCCACGGCATCGTGGACGAGGACATGATCGCGCAGACCCGCATCCTGATCGACATGGCGCTGGCGCTCGCCCTGTTCGAGCTCGGGCACCGGCTCTCGCTCACCTGGCTGCGGGCCAATCGCTGGCTGCTCTTCACCAGCGCCTTTGAAAGCCTGCTGACCTGGGGCCTGGTCGCCGCCGTGCTGCAATGGATCGGCGTGAGCCCGGCGGTTGCCATCCTGGCCGGCGGCATTGCCGTCAGCACCTCGCCCACCATCGTGCTGCAGCTCAAGAACGAGCTGCGCGCCGAAGGGCAGGTGACCGAGCGGCTGCTTGCCATGGCCGCGCTGAACAGTATCTACGCCGCCGCCATTGTCCAGGTCGCCACCGGCTGGCTGCATTCCGAATATGGCAACCTGGGGGCGGCGCTGCTGCATCCGCTCTACCTGCTGGTGGGTTCCTGCCTGCTGGCCTGGGGCGTCGGCAAGCTCGGCCACGCGATCTATGCGCGCATGGAAACGGACGATCACTACAGCTTCCTCGTGCTGGTAGGGCTGGTTCTGTTCACGCTGGCGCTCACGCGCGTGCTCAAGCTGTCGATGCCGCTCACGCTGATGCTGGCCGGTGTGGTGTTCAAGCACCAGGACAGCCAGCCGCGCGTATGGCCGGCGCACTTCGGCAGCGCGGGCAGCTTGCTGATCATCGTGATGGTGGTCTCGCTCGGCCTGCCGCTGACGGCGCACGACTGGGCCATCGGTGGTGGTGCCGCCTGTGTGTTGGTACTGCTGCGTCACATGGCCAAGCTGGTGGGCGTCGTCTCGCTGGGTTCGTTCTCGGGCCTGAGCATGAAGCAGTGCGTGGCCCTCGGGCTTGCGCTGGCACCCATGTCGGGCCTCGCGTACTTGCTGATGAACGATGTCGCGCTGCTGTATCCCGCCACGGGTGAGCCGCTGGCGGCCATCATCCTGTGCACGCTGGCGGTCGAGCAGTTGCTCGGGCCCACGCTGGCGGGCTGGGCACTTCGCTATGCGGGCGAGGTCAGAAGCAATGGAGGAGGGCGCTGATGTCACTCGAACCGTTCAAGCATTCCGAGGCGCTGACGTTTGGCGTGGAACTGGAGCTGCAACTCGTCAACCGGCATGACTACGACCTGGCGCCGTTCGCGCCGGATTTGCTGCGTGCGCTGAAAGGCGCGCAGCACGCCGGCGACATCAAGCCCGAGATCAGCCCCTCGATGATCGAGATCAGCACCGGCATCTGCAAAAGTTATGCACAGGCGCTGGACGAGCTGGGCACCATGCGCGACCTGATGGTCGAAGCCTCGCACTCGCTCAACCTCGGCATCTGCGGCGGCGGCACGCACCCGTTCCAGCAATGGGCCGACCGCACCATCTCCGATTCGCCGCGCTACCAGTACATTTCCGAACTCTATGGCTACCTGGCCAAGCAGTTCACGGTGTTCGGCCAGCACGTGCACATCGGCTGCCCGAGCGCGGATGAGTCGCTGTTCCTGCTCCACGCCATTGGCCGCTACGTGCCGCATTTCATCGCGCTGGCCGCCTCCTCGCCCTATGTGCAAGGCGTGGACACCGGCTTCGCCTCGGCACGGCTGAATTCCGTCGCCGCCTTCCCCATGAGCGGGCGCGCGCCGTATCTGCTCACCTGGGACGCCTTTACCGCGTACTTCAACAAGATGCGCAACACGGGCGTGATCGAGAGCATGAAGGACTTCTACTGGGATATCCGTCCCAAGCCGGAGTTCGGCACCATCGAAGTCCGCGTGATGGACACGCCGCTGACCGTCGGGCGCGCCTGCGATATCGCCGCCTACATCCAGGCGCTCGCGCGCTACCTGCTGCTGTCGCGCCCTTTCATGCCGCAGGAAGACGATTACCTGGTCTACACCTTCAACCGCTTCCAGGCTTGCCGCTTTGGGCTGGAAGGCGAGTATGTGCACCCAAACGAGCTGACCCGGAGGCCGATCGCCGACCACATCATCTCGATCTGCGACGCGCTGGTGCCGCATGCCGAAGCGCTGGGCTCGCTCGATGCGCTGGCCAATATCCGCGCGCTGGCGCAAAGCCGCAATGGCGACGCAGAGCGCGTGCGCCAGATCGAAAGCACCACGCGCAGCCTGCGCGAAACAGTACGGCAGACCTGCGACAGCTGGGCTGGCTGACTACGCCAGCGCGCCCACGTACACCGGCTCGCAGCGCAGCTCCGACTTTACCGAGTTGGCAATGAAGCAGGCCTCGTGCGCCGTGTGATGCAGGTGCGCCAGTTCCTCCCGGGTCGGCTGGCGCTCGCCGGAGAAGGTGACCTCCGGCCTGAGCGTGACCACCGTCATGGCCATCCGGCCATCCGCGTTCTTCGCCATGATGCCGACCGCTGCATCGAAGTAACGGTCGACGCAGAACTTGTGCTTGGCGGCGATGGAAAGGAACCACAGCATGTGGCAACTGGAGAGTGACGCAACGAAGGCTTCTTCGGGATCGACCGCGGCGGCGTCCGACATGGGCAAGGGCACGACATGGGGCGATGAGGATCCGGGTACTTCCACGCCGCCGTCGAAGCGCAGCAGGTGCTTGCGGCTATAGCGGTTGCCGAGGAAATCCTGCTCGCCACGTTGCCAGAGGATCTCTGCGGTGTACTGGGCCATGTCTTCTTTCTCCATTAAGGTGCCTGCCAAGGCCGATAGCTCATTGCTGATAGCGGATTGTTGATTGCCTATCGCTTCGCGCGCGTGCGTCACGCCCCGTGTGGCACGCTTTCGCCATCCCGCAGCCCGAGCCGCTGGTTGGCGGGGACAGCCACATCGATCAGCTTCGGCTTGGGCAGGTTCAGCTGCCCCATCATCTCGATGAACTGGGTACGCGTGCGCCCGGCCACGCGGCTGTTGTTGGCGCGCTCGAAGCCGATGGTGGATGCGGTGCGGCCCTTGTAGTCGTGGGCGGGGTAGACCACGGTGTCGTCGGGCAGGGCGAAGAGTTTCTGTGTGAGGCTGTCGTACAGCGTGCCGGCATCGCCGGACTGGAAGTCGGTGCGGCCGCAACCGTCGATCAGCAGCGTGTCGCCGGTGAAGACGCGGCGCACCGGGCCGGCGGGCGTGGCCTCCTCCCACAGGTAGCTCATGCTGCCGGCGGTGTGCCCCGGCGTATGGATGGCGCGCAGCGTCTGCGTGCCGAACTGGAGCGTGTCGGCGTCGATCAGCTGCTTTTGCGCGGGTTGGATGTCGCAGCCCGAGGGGGCTGCGGTGCGCGCGCCGGTTTGCAGCGCAACATGGCCGGCCGAGGTGATGTGGTCCGCGTGGGCATGGGTTTCGACCACCCACGCCAGCGTGACACCGCTGGCCTGCAACAGCGCCATGTCGCGCTCCAGCTGGTGGTCCACCGGATCGATCAGCAGCGCCTGGCGCGTGGCGGCATCGATCAGCAAGTAGGTGTAGGTGGACGAAGTCTCGTCAAACAGCTGATGGAAGGTCTGCATGGCCATGCCCGCTAGTGGGGAAACCGTACATGATAGCGCCGCCAGCGGGCGCAATCAGCCAATCGCCAGCACTTCGCTGATCTGCATCACGGGAGCCGCATCCGTGTAATTGGGGATATCGAGCTGCAGCTCGTTGCCGGCTGCCTTGGCGGCGGCCACGAAGTCAGGCACGGACTCGAACAGGAAATGGCACATCACCGTGAAGGCCGGATCGGAACCCGGCGCGCCGGCGCCCAGCCCGCGTTCCACCGCCACGCCGCGATAGCCCGGGTGCGCGCCGAACAGCGCGACGGCGCGCGGCATGTGGCGCTGCAGGTAGTAATCCATGTCGAACTTGCCGCCCTTGCTGTGCGGATAGAGAAAGCTGATCTTGATCATGCCGGACTCCAGTTGAATGGGATTGGGGTGAATGCCCGGCAAGCGTAGCAGAAAGCACGCATTCGCTTGCGCTGGCGGGGCGGCCTCAGCACTCCACGATATTCACCGCCAAGCCGCCACGCGCCGTTTCCTTGTACTTGGTCTTCATGTCGGCGCCGGTCTCGCGCATGGTCTTGATCACGGAGTCGAGCGAGACATAGTGCATGCCGTCGCCGCGCAGTGCCATGCGCGCGGCGTTCACGGCCTTCACCGAGGCCATGGCATTGCGCTCGATGCAAGGAATCTGCACCAGCCCGCCGACCGGGTCGCAGGTCAGCCCGAGGTTGTGCTCCATGCCGATCTCGGCCGCGTTCTCCACCTGCTCCGGCGTGCCGCCCATCACGGCGGCAAGGGCACCCGCGGCCATCGAGCAGGCCACGCCGACCTCGCCCTGGCAGCCGACTTCGGCGCCGGAGATCGATGCGTTGAGCTTGTAGAGCATGCCGATGGCGCCGGCTGTCAGCAGGAAGTCGATCACGCCCTGCGGGTTGGCGCCGGGCACGAAGCGGTCGTAGTAATGCAGCACGGCCGGGATGATGCCGGCGGCGCCGTTGGTGGGCGCGGTGACCACGCGGCCGCCGGCCGCGTTTTCCTCGTTGACGGCGATCGCATACAGGTTGACCCAGTCGATCACCGAGAGCGGATCGGCCAGCGAGCGCTCGGCGTGCTCGGTGAGGTTGCGGAACAGGTCGTGGGCGCGGCGCTTGACCTTGAACGGCCCGGGCAGCTCGCCGTCGGTGCGGCAGCCGCGTGCCACGCAGGCTTGCATCACGGCCCAGATCTGCAGCAAGCCGGCGTTGACCTCGGCCTCGCTGCGCCACACGCATTCGTTTTCCATCATCAGCCGCGCAATGCTCTTCTTGCTGGCGGCTGCCATCTCCAGCATCGCGCGCCCGCTGCGAAACGGATGCGGCAACTGCTGGTCAGCCTCCAGGATATGCGTATTGGCTGCGCCGGCGGAGATGATGAAGCCGCCCCCCACCGACAGGTAGCGCCCTTCGCGGATGCGCTCGCCGCCAGCATTGAAAGCGTGGAACTTCATGCCGTTGGGATGCTCGGCCATGGCCTCGCGGCGGTAGAAGACGATGTGCTCCTTCTCCACGAAGGGCACGGGATGGGTGCCCAGCAGCGAGAGCGTGCGGCTGGCGCGCAGCGCGGCCAGCCGCAAGTCGATGGTGTCGGGGTCGATGGTGTCGGGCGCTTCGCCCAGCAAGCCGAGGATCACGCCCTTGTCGGTGCCGTGGCCGCGGCCGGTGGCGCCGAGCGAGCCGTACAGCTCCACGCGCACGCTGGCCACCTGTGGCAACAGGCCGTCGCGCGCCAGGCCCTGCGCGAACATCAGCGCGGCGCGCATCGGACCAACGGTGTGCGAGCTCGATGGGCCGATGCCCACCTTGAACAGATCGAAGACGCTGACAGCCACGGTAGGCTCCTGGGGTTGGCCAGCGCCGGGATCAGACCGGCGCGTCCATGTCCTGATTGATGGGGGCGCGCCACAGCGAACCCGCCGCATCGGGCGGCGTGGGCGGCGCGTCTTTCTTTACCAGCACGCTGATGGTGCCGTCGTTCTCAAGGATCGCGAAATGCACATCGGCAACGCGCTCGCACCCTGCATGGCGCAGTGCCTTGTGCAGGTCGTCGCGGGTCACGAAAGCGCGCTTCATCACGTCACCGAAGACCATGCCGTCGTGAATCAATATCTGCGGGCGCCCCTCGACGACGTTTTCGAAGCGCCGGCTGCGCCAGCTCAGCCAGGCCAGCACAAGGTTGGCGCCGACCAGCGTCACCGCCAGGATCAACCCGGCCGTGACGGAGTTGTCCCCGGCGTTCATGGAATTCTGCACGGCGTTGGACAGCACCAGCAACAGCACCAGGTCGAGCGAGGTGAGCTGCCCGATCTGGCGCTTGCCGGACAGCCGCAGCAGCACCAGCAGGCTGCCGTAGACGATCAGTCCGCGCAGGACGAATTCCCACCATGGGGCGCTGAGATTCCACATGCGTGCTCCGTATTCCGGGCACGGCCGGCTGGCCGCACATCCACACCGAGCATAGCGCGAGGGCGATGCGCCGGGGCAGCCGCAACCCGCGGCGGCCCCGGCCTCATGCCCGCCTACTCTTCAGCGTACTCGCTCATGGGCACGCAGGCGCAGAACAGGTTGCGGTCGCCGTACACGTTGTCCGCACGGCCAACGGGCGGCCAGTACTTCTGCGTGCGCAGCGCGGCGACCGGGTAGGCGGCTTCCTGGCGCGTGTACTTGTGTTCCCACACGTCGGCGGTGATCACCGCGGCGGTGTGCGGCGCGTTTTTCAGCGGGTTGTCCTCGCGGTCGAAGGTGCCGTCTTCCACGCGGGCGATCTCGGCGCGGATGGCGATCATCGCGTCGATAAAGCGGTCCAGCTCGTGCAGGGCCTCGCTCTCGGTCGGCTCGATCATCAGTGTGCCCGGCACCGGGAAGCTCATGGTGGGGGCGTGGAAGCCGTAATCCATCAGGCGCTTGGCCACGTCCTCGTTGGAGATGCCGGTGGTCTTCTGCAGCGCGCGCACGTCCAGGATGCACTCGTGCGCCACCAGGCCGTGCTGGCCGGTGTAGAGCACGGGGAAGTGCGGCGACAGGCGGCGCGCCACGTAGTTGGCGGCCAGGATGGCGTTCTCGGTGGCGGCGGTCAGGCCGGCCGAGCCCATCATGGCGATGTACATCCACGAGATCGGCAGGATGCTGGCCGAGCCGAACGGCGCGGCGGACACGCCGCCGATGCCCTGGTCGTCGCGGCGATAGCCCACGCTGTCCTGGTTGGGCAGGAAGTCAGCCAAATGCGCGCCGACCGCCACCGGGCCAACGCCCGGGCCGCCACCGCCGTGGGGGATGCAGAAGGTCTTGTGCAGGTTCAGGTGGGACACGTCGCCACCGAACTGGCCCGGCGCGGCGGTGCCGACCATGGCGTTCATGTTGGCGCCGTCCACGTAGACCTGGCCACCGTGCTGGTGCACGATGTCGCAGATCTGCTGCACGCCCTGTTCGAATACGCCGTGCGTAGACGGATAGGTGATCATGATCGCGGCGAGGTTCTTGCTGTGCTGCTCGGCCTTCTTCGCCAGGTCTTCCAGGTCGACGTTGCCGTTCTCGTCACAGGCCACCACCACCACCTTCATGCCGGCCATCTGTGCCGACGCCGGGTTGGTGCCGTGCGCGGAGGAGGGGATCAGGCAGATGTCACGGTGGCTTTCGCCACGGCTGGCGTGGTACGCATGGATGATCAGCAGGCCGGCATATTCGCCTTGCGAGCCCGCATTGGGCTGCAGGCTGACCGCGGCGTAGCCGGTGGCGGCGCACAGCATGGCTTCGAGCTGGTCGATCATCTCGCGGTAGCCGACCGTCTGGTCCAGCGGCGCGAACGGGTGGATCTTGCTGAACTCGGGCCACGTCACCGGGATCATCTCGCTGGTSGCGTTGAGCTTCATGGTGCASSWGCCCAGCGGGATCATGGTGCGGTCCAGCGCCAGGTCCTTGTCGGCCAGCATGCGCAGGTAGCGCAGCATTTCGTGCTCGGCATGGTGCGTGTTGAACACCGGGTGCGTCAGGTAGGTGCTCTGGCGCGCCAGGCCGGCCGGGAACGCGTCTAGCGCGGCGGCTTCGAGTGCATCGAAGCCCGGCACCGGCTTGCCGTGGGCGAAGATTTCCAGCAGGGCGACGACGTCCTCGCGCGAGGCGGTCTCATCCAGCGAGATGCCGATGCGGGTGGCGCCGGCGTGGCGCAGGTTGATGCCGCGGGCGGTTGCCGAAGCGTGCAGGGCTTCGGTGTTGAAGCCGGTTTCCAGCGTCAGCGTATCGAAGAAGGTGGCGTTGGTGCGCGCGTAGCCCAGTTGCTCCAGGCCGCCGGCCAGCGTGGCCGTGAGGCGGTGCACGCGCTGGGCGATGCGCTTGAGGCCTTGCGGGCCGTGGTACACGGCGTACATCGAGGCCATCACAGCCAGCAGTACCTGTGCCGTGCAGATGTTCGACGTCGCTTTCTCGCGGCGGATATGCTGCTCGCGCGTTTGCAGGGCCAGGCGGTATGCCTTGTTGCCTTGCGCGTCGATGGTCACGCCCACCAGGCGGCCGGGCATGGAGCGCTTGAAGGCATCCTTGACCGCCATGTAGCCGGCGTGCGGGCCGCCAAAGCCGAGTGGCACGCCAAAGCGTTGCGAGTTGCCAACCGCCACGTCGGCGCCCCACTCGCCGGGCGCGGCGATCAGGGTCAGCGCCAGCAGGTCGGCGGCAGCCACCACGAGGCCGCCGGCAGCGTGCACCGCATCGGCGATGGCGCGGTAGTCGGCCACATCGCCGTTCACGCCGGGGTACTGCAGCAGCACGCCAAAGGCATGGGCGCCGGCCGCTTCGGCAGCGGGGCCAACCTTGACTTCGATGCCCAGCGGCAGCGCGCGGGTGCGTACCACTTCCAGCGTTTGCGGCAGCACGTCGTCCGCGACATAGAAGGTGGTGGAGGCGTGCTTGTTGACGCGCTGCAGCAGCGTCATGGCTTCGGCAGCCGCCGTGCCTTCGTCCAGCATCGACGCATTGGCGATGTCCAGGCCGGTCAGGTCGGTCACCATTTGCTGGAAGTTCAGCATGGCTTCCAGGCGGCCTTGGGAGATCTCGGGCTGGTAGGGCGTGTAGGCGGTGTACCAGGCCGGGTTTTCGAAGATGTTGCGCAGCACCACGCCCGGGGTCAGCGTGTTGTAGTAACCCTGGCCGATAAAGCTCTTGAGCACGCGGTTCTTGCTGGCCAGGCCACGCAGCTTGGCCAGCGCGGCTTCTTCGGTCAGCGGCGCGGTGAACTCGCCCAGCGGCATGCCGTCGCGGCGGCGGATGGCGGCGGGGATGACGGCGTCGATCAGTGCGGCGCGGCTGTCATAGCCCAGCACCTTGAGCATGTGCTGTTGTTCGGCGTCGTCGGGGCCGATATGGCGTGAGGCGAAGGCGTCGCGCGCCTCCAGTTCGGCCAGCGTGGGCCGGGCAACTTGGGCGGCAGTCATGGGCAGGGGGGCGTTCATGGCAAGAATCTCGTGGGAGCGTGCGGCGGGTGGTCGGCCCGGTCCGCGTCGCGGCATTCTTTATCCGTCATTCCCGTGGCGCGGGAATGACGATCTGGCATCAGGCGCCGACGTTGGCTTTATAGGCGTCGGCCGACATCAGGCCGTTCACGTCGTCGCTGTTGGCCGGCTTGAGCTTGAACAGCCAGGCGTCGAAGGCGTCGGCATTGACGCTTTCCGGCGAGGCGGCGGCGGCGTCGTTGATGGCGATCACTTCGCCTGCCACCGGCGCGTAGATGTCGGATGCGGCCTTGACCGATTCCACCACGGCCAGCGCATCGCCGGCGCCGACCGACTTGCCCACTTCCGGCAGTTCCAGGAAGACGATGTCGCCCAGCGCGTCCTGCGCGTGGTCGGTGATGCCGATGGTCAGCGTGCCGTCGGCTTCGACGCGCACCCACTCATGGGACTCGGTGTATTTCAGGTCGGCGGGGAAATTCATGGGATTGCTCCAGATTCAATTTGTTATTCAGCGCCAGCCGGGGGATGTCGATGTTCGACGGGGTAACCGCCGGCGGGCGCGCTGTGACCGGTGCGAGCGTTCAGCTCACGAGTGCCTTGCCATTGCGCACAAACGGCAGTTTAACCACAGTCGCGGCGAGTTTGCGGTCGCGGATCTCGACCTGCACTTCGGCGCCGATGGCCACGTCGCGCGGCAGGCGGGCAAAAGCGATGGATTGGGACAGCGAGGGGCTGAAGGTGCCGCTGGTGATTTCGCCTTCGCCAGCGGGGGTGATGACCTTCTGATGGGCGCGCAGCACGCCGCCTTTTTCGCGCAGGATCAGCCCGACGAACTGCTGGGCCTGGCCACCGGCGACCAGGGCCGCCTTGCCGGTGAAGTCGCGTTCGCTTTGCAGGTCCACGGTCCAGGCCAGGCCGGCATTGAGCGGCGAGGTGTGGATATCCATGTCCTGGCCGTACAGGTTCATGCCGGCCTCCAGGCGCAGCGTGTCGCGCGCGCCCAGGCCCGCCGGGTGCACGCCCTCGGCGACCAGCTTTTCCCACAGGCCAGCCACATTCGCAGCGGGCACCACCAGTTCGAAACCGTCTTCACCGGTGTAACCGGTGCGCGCCACCATGACTTCGCCCAGCGCGGAATCCTGCACGACCAGCGCATTGAACGGCTTCAGGGCTTCGCTGGGTTGCGTGGAGGGGAAGGCGCTCCAGACCTTGGCGCGGGCGTTCGGGCCTTGCACGGCGACGATAGCCAGCGGCTCCACGCCTTCGGGCGCGTTGTCGCCGCGGCGTGGGGTGATGGCCACGCCACTGCCGGTGGCGGCATTGCGTGCCGCGATCCACTGGATGTCGTCATTGGCCGTACCGGCGTTGACCACCAGGCGGAAGTCGTCCTCGGCGAAGAAATAGACGATCAGGTCGTCGATGACGCCACCCTTCTCATCCAGCATGCAGGAGTACAGCGCCTTGCCCGGCGTTTGCAGCTTGTCGACGTTGTTGGCCAGAAGGCCGCGCAGGAAGGGGCGCACATTGGCGCCCTTGAGGTCGACCACGCACATGTGGGAGACGTCGAACATGCCGGCATCGCTGCGCACGGCATGGTGTTCCTCGATCTGGGAGCCGTAGTTGACCGGCATGTCCCAGCCGCCGAAGTCGACCATGCGGGCGCCGAGTGCGCGGTGGATGGCGTTGAGGGGCGTGGCCTGGAGCGTCATGGAATCCTCGGGGGAAGGCAAATCTCGGTTCGAAAACGAAAAAGGGCCATCCGCCGCAGGATTCGGCGCGCCATAGCGCTGCCAGATCCGCTGTGGCGGATGACCCCTCTGTCCTCGATACCTGAGAGATTACAAGGCGGGATCCCAATTGCTGGAAACCCTAGCCTTGCGCGCCCCTTCGGTGGGCACGCTCACCAATGCTGTCGACGGATCGATCAGTGGCGGGTGCCGCTCTCCAGAGTACGGCGTGCATCGTGTGCATGTTGCAAGCCGATCCAACCAGTCCATGGTGCCTGAGAGTTTTCGGGTGATACCCCTTCGGCGGCGCAAGATCTGCGCGCTCTCCCGGTCGGATGCGCGCAATTTACGGGAGCTCCCAGGCTTTGTCAACGCGGTCCGCGCCGACCCCGGCGCCATGGGAACGGCGCAAGGGCCGGGCGGCTCGCCTACCTCCTGTGAGGGTTGCTAGTCGTGACGTTACCGATCACGCCGCCAACCGCGGCGCCGCCGAGCGTGCCCAGCGCATCACCGCCGGTCAGCACCGCGCCGCCGACCGCGCCCACGCCGGCACCGATCGCGGTGTTACGTTGCTTGGGAGTCATGTCGGCACAGCCGGCCATGCTCGCTACCGCGATACCGATCAAGGCGACCTTGCCCAGGGATTGCAGGGTTTTCATGATTCGCTCCAATGTATCGTGACATGCATCCGGCACGGAGCGCACACGTGCGGACATGTAAGTTAGACGGTGCCGGCATGCCCATGGATCCGGACCTTACGAAGTGTTACCTCCTCCCTGCCGAGCCACTTTCATTGCCGCAAAGGTGCCTCGGCCGCGTGTTAGCATCCACCCTCCGCCCAGCCAGCGCGCGCCTCCACGCTGCACATCCGTCACTTCCCGCCACGCATGACCCACGGACTCAACCCTGCCCAATCCGAAGCCGTTCGCTACCTCGACGGCCCCTGCCTGGTGCTCGCCGGCGCCGGCTCGGGCAAGACCCGGGTGATCACGCAGAAGATCGCCCACCTGATCGAGGACAAGGGTTTCCAGCCCAAGCACATCGCGGCGGTGACTTTCACCAACAAGGCCGCCAAGGAGATGCAGGAGCGGATCGCCAAGCTGATGGAAGGCAAGACCACGCGCGAGGGCAAGCGCATCCCCATCAAGCAGATCACGGTGAGCACCTTCCACTCGCTGGGCGTGCAGATCCTGCGCGCCGAGGCCGAGCACGTGGGCTTGAAGCCGCGCTTCTCCATCATGGACTCGGACGATTGCTTCGGCATGGTGCAGGAGCAGCTCGCCTCCACCGACAAGAAGCTGATCCGCAGCGTGCAGAGCACCATCTCGCTGTGGAAGAACGGCATGGTCGATCCCGAAACCGCCATCGCCCAGGCCGACAACCCCGACGATCACCAGGCGGCGCTGATCTACCGCAACTACGTGGCTACGCTGCATGCCTACCAGGCGGTGGACTTCGACGACCTGATCCGCCTGCCGGCTGAGCTGTTCGCGCGCAACGAAGAGGTGCGCCTGCGCTGGCAGAACCGGCTGCGCTACTTCCTGGTGGACGAGTACCAGGACACCAACGCCTGCCAGTACCAGCTGCTCAAGCAGCTCGCCGGCGGCTCGCACCTGCGCGCGCCGGCCTTCACCGCGGTGGGCGACGACGACCAGGCCATCTACGGCTGGCGCGGCGCCACGCTGGACAACCTCAAGCTGCTGCAGACCGATTTCCCCGATCTGAAGGTGGTCAAGCTGGAGCAGAACTACCGCTCCACCGTGCGCATCCTGGAGGCGGCCAACGCGGTCATCTCCAACAATCCCAAGCTGTTCGACAAGAAGCTGTGGAGCGAGCACGGCATGGGCGACCCCATTGCCGTCAACCCGATGAACGATGAGGAGCACGAGGCGGAGTCGGTCGTGTTCCGCTTGTCGGCCCACAAGTTCGAGCGGCGCGCGCAATTCCGTGACTACGCCATCCTGTATCGCGGCAACCACCAGGCGCGCCTGTTCGAGCAGATCCTGCGCCGCGAGCGCATTCCCTATGTGCTCTCGGGCGGGCAGAGCTTTTTTGATAAGGCCGAGATCAAGGACATCTGCGCCTACCTGCGCCTGATCGCCAACCCGGACGACGATCCGGCCTTCATCCGCGCCATCACCACGCCCAAGCGCGGCGTGGGCAACACCACGCTGGAAGTGCTGGGCACCTTCGCCGGTCAGGCCAAGGTGTCGTTGTTCGAGGCCGCCATGATGGGCGGCATCGAAGGCAAGCTCCAGCCGCGCCAGCTGGAGCCGCTGCGGGTGTTCTGCGAGGCCATGGTGCGCCTGGCCGGGCGCGCGGCCAGCGATCCCGCCACCCAGGTGCTCGACGACATGATGGAAGGCATCCACTACGAGGCCTACCTGTACGACACCTTCGACGAGCGCCAGGCCCAGTCGCGCTGGACCAACACGCTGGAATTCCTCGACTGGCTCAAGCGCAAGGGCACCAAGCCCGAGGCCTCGGGCGAGGGCGAGGAGGCCACCGGCTTCGACACCGCCGATGGCTTTGGCGACGAAGGCAAGAACCTGCTGGAGCTGACCCAGACCGTGGCCCTGATGAGCATGCTCGAAGGCCGCGAGGAAGATCCCGACGCGGTGCGCCTGTCAACGCTGCACGCCTCCAAGGGGCTGGAATATCCGCACGTGTTCCTGGTCGGGGTGGAAGAGGGCATCCTGCCCCACTGCCGCGAAGACGAAGACATGAGCGACGAAAAGATCGAGGAAGAGCGCCGCCTGATGTATGTAGGCATCACGCGTGCGCAGCGCAGCCTGCACCTGAGCTGGTGCAAGAAGCGCAAGCGCGCCCGCGATACCTACTCTTGCGAGCCCTCGCGCTTTATCGGCGAGATGAAGCTAGAAGAGGCGCCCGCGATCAAGGACGAGACGCCCGCCATGAGCCCCAAGGACCGCCTGGCCGGGCTCAAGGCCTTGCTGGGAACGCCCGGCAAGACCTCGGCATGACTGGCCCCGGCGGGCGTTCCGTGCCCCATCCCGGTGCCAATCGTACAAAGTCGATACATTGGCCTACAAGCGGGACATGACCCCCGTCCGATGTCTGTCTAACATCGCCGGTGCCTGGCCCGACGTATGGACCAGGCGCCGCGCCGTTCCGTCCCTTCGGAGCAGCGTGGCCGGGCAACACGCCCGACTTCTTCCCTGTTCAGCGCCTCCGCACTTGGGTACGGGGGCGTTTTTTTAGGGCATCCATCCGGCAGATCCCGTGGCCGTCAGGCGCGCGCGATGCCCAGGGTGAATTCGCCTTCCAGCGTGCCGGCCGCATCCCGCAGGCGGCGTACCCGCAGCAGGTTGGGGCGCGTGCCGGCAATGCCGTCCTGCGCGTTTTGCACTGGCGAAGCGCCTCGGGCGCGATACGCGGCATGCTGGAGATGCACCTCGCGGCTGAGCGCATCGTCGAAAAACAGCTGGCTGGTCAGTACCTCGGTCTTGCCGAGATGGATCTTCAAGTGGATATGCACCGCGCGCGGCGCGTACCAGCCCGGGTAGATCGTCAGGAACTGCGCGGCGCCATCGGCGCCGGTAGGTTGCACGCCGCGCAGGAAGCGGGTGGGGCTGGCGGGCACGGCGTGCATGCTGCCCTGGTCGTAGCCGCTGTAGCTGCCGCCGGCATCGCAATGCCAGATGCTGGCCAGCGCGCCGGCCACGGGCGTGCAGCTGCGGTCGGTGTCCACCACGCGCAGCCGGAGCCGCAGCAACTGGCCCGGCCGGCCATCGCGGATATCGCTGCGCACCAGCGCCTGGTCGATATAGAACGGGCCCTCGGTCAGGGCCGGCGTGAGCAGGCAGGCGGCAGGCTGCGCGGCGGCGTTGCCCGCCAGCCCGATCAACCCGGCACCGAGTGATCCTCCCAGTACACCACCGAGGAAGCGGCGGCGGCCGCCGTTAGCTGCGATCGGGCCTGCGAGGTCGAGGGACTTACTGGGCATCTGGCGCTCCTTGTTGGTGAAGCCCCGCAGCGCCGGGTACGCCGAATGGGCCGTTCGCGCCGAAGGCGCAGGGCATGGGCGCCGGTCCGAGGCTGGGCATGCCGCCTGCCATGGCGCCGGGGAAAGGGTGGGGGCCGGGGCCGAATGCGCCCCACGGCGCACCCGCCAGGCGGACCTCCGGCATGTCGCGCAGGCGCTTGCGCTGGCCGGCATCCAGGCTTTCCTCAAATGCGATCCAGCGATCGCGCGCAGCGCGGCGATCCTTGTCGAGCGCGTCGTGCAGGCGGTCTTCCCGCTCCGCGCGGGCGCGCAGCGACGACTCGGGCCCCTCTGGCTGGCCGGGGCCGCCGCCTTCGCGGATAAAGCGCGCCTGCAGTTCCAGCGCGTGCGCATGCGCTTCCCGCGCCCCGTCCAGGGCGGCTTGCCATAGGCTGGCCTGGGCGGGCGTGAGCGCCAGCGCTTCGCGCAGCGATGCGGGTGCCGCCGGCCGGCCGTGGCCGGCAATTGCCTGCGGGCTGGTCTGCAGTGCGTGCGCCGGCAGCGTCAAGGCGCTGGCGCCGCACAGCACGGCAAGGGACAACAAGGAGCGGATGCGGGGCAGCAAGGCTTGGGGCTGGGTCACAAGGATTCTCCATGGAGGTCATGCGGGGAGAGGCCCGGGATTGCCAACGTGATGCCGATGGTTTCAAGCATAGCGGGGGCGCCGGGCTGCCGTGGCCTGCCGGTCAGGAACTGGCACGCACAAAAGCGGCGGGATAACGACATGCCATAGTAGAAAGGCCCGCCCGCCGTTGCTTGAGCGCTTGGTCAGCGCGCGGAAGCAATGCCGTACAAAGCGGGCCGCCGGGCGCGCCGCTTTGTATCAAGCCCGGTACAAAGCGGCCACACCCTGCCTATCAGGCCGCCGCGCCGGGCTGGTAGAGTGAATCCCTGGCGGCGGCTTGCCGGGCCGCCCTGATCCGCCCCGCCAATCCGCGGCAATACCGGCCTGCCGGCGCACCAACCTGCCGCGAACGACGCGGCGAACCGCTGCAAAGCACGACGAAACCCGATGGACCATTCTCCCGCCTCGCCCCTTCATTTGCTGATCGTCGACGACGATCCGCAGATCCGCTCCATGCTGGCCGAGTACCTATCCACCTTTGGCATCGAAGCCGACGGCGCCGAAGGCGGCGCCGCCATGCGCGCCGCCATGGCCACGCGCGACTACGACCTGGTGGTGCTCGACCTCTCTTTGCGTGGCGAAAACGGCCTGACGCTGTGCCGCGAGATCCGCGAGCGCAGCGATTTGCCGGTGATCATGCTCACCGCGCGCACCGAGCTGGCCGACCGCGTGGTCGGGCTGGAGGTGGGCGCCGACGACTACGTCACCAAGCCCTTCGAGATGCGCGAGCTGGTGGCGCGCATCCACACCGTGCTGCGCCGTGCCCGAGGCGGCGGCGTGAAGCGCCCGGCGGTGCCGGGCGGCCATGAACTGCGCTTTGGCAACTGGCGCCTCAACACCACGCTGCGCCAGCTGGTGGATGGCGAGGAAACCGTGGTGCCGTTGTCCAATGCGGAATTCCGGCTGCTGCTGGCGTTCATCGAGCATCCGAACCGCGTGCTGGATCGCGAGCTGCTGATCAACCAGGCGCGCGGCCGCGATCTCGATGTCTTCGATCGCAGCATCGACCTGCTGGTTTCGCGCCTGCGCCAGAAGCTGCGCGACGATCCGCGCGACCCAACGCTGATCCGTACCGTCCGAGGCGAGGGCTATGTCTTCACCGGCGCCGTCGAAGCCTGAGCGCGCGGGCTGGGTGGCCCGCCACGACTCCATGTTCATCCGGCTGTTCCTGGTGATGGCCGCGATCATGCTGGCCGTGCACCTGCTCGGCGTCACGGTCATCGAGAGCGTGTTCCCGCGCCCGGGGCATACCGGGTTCACCTTCGTCCCCGGCGACGATATGCCGCCGCCCCCGCCTCCGGGTGAAGAGGGCCAGCGGGGCGCGTTCCCGCCGCCGCCGGATGCCGAGGCGCGCGCGGACAACGGCCAGGGCACAGCTGGGGCTCCAGTGCCGCCACGCCGCCCGCGCCGGGCCCATGGCCTCGGGCCGCCCCGCCTGGGGCTGCTGTTCCAGCTCGCTGCCATCGTGGCCGCCTCGTGTGTGGGCGCGCGTCTGCTGGCCAGGCCCGTCCAGCGCCTGGCCAGCAGTGCCGGCCAGCTGGCGCAGGATGTGCATGCCCCGCCACTGGACGAAGACAGCGGCCCGGCCGAGGCCCGCGCCGCGGCCAAGGCCTTCAACCACATGCAGCAGCGCATCCGTACCCAGCTGGCGCAGCAATCGCGCTTCCTGGCTGCCGTGTCCCACGACCTGCGCACCCCGCTTACCCGCATGAGCCTGCGCATCGAAGGTGTCGACGACAACCAGGTCCGCTATCGCCTGCGCCAGGACCTGGCGGAGATGAACGGTCTGATCGATGCCACCCTGTATTACCTGCGCGAGCGTGACGGCGCCGCCGCGCCGCGCCAGCGGGTGGATGTGCATGCCTTGCTGCAGGCCGTGGTGGACGACGCCACGGAGATCGGCCAGGACGTCACCCTGTCCGGCGACGCCGAGCCACTGCTGGCCTATCCGGCCGAACTGCGGCGGGCCGTGGTCAACCTGGTCGAGAACGCGCACCGCTACGGCGGCAGCGCGCGCATCGAACTGGCAGACAGCGCCGAGCGGGTGGTGATCGATGTGTGCGACAACGGCCCCGGCATTCCGCCGGAGGAAATGGCACGCGTGCTGGAGCCGTTCTACCGGCTCGAATCCTCACGCAACCGTGCCACCGGCGGGGTCGGCATGGGCCTGTCGATCGCTGCGGATATTGTTTCGCGCCACGGCGGCGAGCTCAGCCTGGCCAACCGGGCGGAAGGTGGCCTGCGGGTGCGCATCGTGCTGCCGCGCGCCTGAGCCGCGGGCGGCCCGGTGCCAGCGCTGCCGCTACCGCGCCGTGCCACCACCCATCGCCGCAAGCTGCACATACTGCGAGCCGCGCGCGCCGTGCGTGAAATCCAGCACGAAATCGCCCACGTCGACGCGGGCCTGCAGCGCGCGCCGCAGGTCAGCCGGGGTGGCCCCGCGCGGCGCGGCCAGCGCCGTGCGCACCAGCCAGGCCGCGCCAATATAGCCGGCTAGGGTGGCCGGCGAGGGGGGCTCGTCAAGGAACTGCTTCATCCGGCTCACGTGCTCCTTGACCACGCGCAGGGTCAGGTCCTGCGGCCCCGGGGCGATCTGCGTCAGCACGATGCCGCCGGTGTAGCCGGCRCCAAGAATCTCGCGTGCCGCCAGCGAATTGACCGCCGACAAGCCCACCAGGAAGCCATACCAGCCCCGCGCCGCCAGCGCGCGGCCAAGATTGCCGTAGGCCAGCGTATCGCCCGCCACGATCACCGCGGCCGGGCGCGCGGCGGCGATGCGTAGCGCCACCGCGCTGGCGTCGCTGCCCCGGCCTGCATCCAGCGTGAGTGCCTGCAGCCCCGCCTCCTGCTCGGCCTGGCGCCGCCAGGGCGTGCCGCTAGCCAGGCTGCCGGCCGCAAAATCGGGCACCACGGCCAGCACCAGCTGCTTGAGGCCATAGCTGCGCAACTGCCGGATGGCCGCATCTAGTTCGCTGCGGTAGTCGGCCCGCGTGTACCAGACGTGATCCGCCGCGAGCGACAGCCCCGACAACGGCGCCACGATCTGCACGCCGCGCCGGGCCAGCTCGGGCGAGGCGGCCAGCACCGGCAGCAGGGCATCGCTGGGGCCGAACAGCAATTCAGCCCGCTCCCCGTCGACCAGCGACAGCGCCTGCGCGGTGGCCGCGCGCGGATCGGCGTCGACCTCGCGCACCACATGCACCACGCGCGGTTCACGCGCACCGGCGTTGGCCGCATCGAACATCACTTTGGCCCCCGCCAGGTAGTCGCGCGCCAGATCGGCCTGGGCGCCGCCCCGGTCCACCAGGTGGCCGATCACCAGCGGGCGACGCGGCGGCGCCTGCGCCAGCAAGGAGGCGGGCGCCAGCATGGCGCTGCCAAGTGCGGCCAGGACCCGGCGGCGCGGCGGCCGTGCGGGGTTGGCGATCAGGGAAGAAGCGTGCATGGGAATCCGCCAGGCCAGGTGCAGAGCAATTGCAGGAATTGCAGGAATTGCATGATTGGGGAGAGCGCCGCGCAGCCTATACGGCCCAGGTGACGCTGGCATGACGCCGGGCATGTTCCGGTGCGTGGCGCGCAGCATGTCATGGGCCGCGGCTTGACCCCGGTCAACGCAGGCGCGGGCGGCGCGCCCTACGATGGGCCATCGAATCCACGACAAAGGCCGCTCCATGGCTGCGACTGCCCCCGCCCCGTTTCCCGACGCAATGTCCGTCCCCATTGCCGTATCGAGCCAATCCCGCACCTGCTCCGGCAATTGCGGCGCCGCCTGCACCGGCAAGCCGGCGGGACGGAGCGCGGCCGCGCCGGACCGGCATGCCTTGTCGGACTTTCGCGCGCTGGCGGGCCGCATGGATATCAACGGCCCGCGCTACACCTCATACCCGACGGCGGACCGCTTCCACGGCGGCTTCGGTGCGCAGGACTACCAGCAGGCGCTGGCCGATTGCGCTGCAAGCGCCACCCATGCCACCCACGCCGCCAACACGGCCAAAGCCGCCGCGCCGCTCTCGCTGTACGTGCACGTGCCGTTTTGCGAGAACATCTGCTACTACTGCGGCTGCAACAAGATCATCACCAAGGACCACCGCCGCAGCGCACGCTACGTGGACTACCTGGCGCGCGAGATGGCACTGGTGGYGCAGCAGCTCGGCACGCGGCGCGAGGTGGTGCAGTCGCACTGGGGCGGCGGCACGCCGACCTTCCTCGATCCCGCCGAGATGCGCCGCGTCATGGACGCGCTGCACCAGCATTTTCACCTGCTGCCCGAGGGCGAGCACTCGATCGAGATCGACCCGCGCCGCATCGGCGACGCGCAGATGGCGCTGCTGGCGGAACTCGGCTTCAACCGCATCAGCCTGGGCGTGCAGGATTTCGACGCCGAGGTCCAGCGCGCCATCCACCGCGTGCAATCGCTGGCAGAGACGCAGGCGGTCGTCGACGCCGCGCGCCGGCTGGGTTTCCGCTCGGTCAGCATGGACCTGATCTACGGCCTGCCGCACCAGACCACGGCGCGTTTTGCCGCCACCGTGGAGCAGGTGCTGGCGATGCGCCCGGACCGGCTCTCGGTGTACAGCTACGCGCACCTGCCGCACGTGTTCAAGCCGCAGCGGCGCATCGATGAAAGCGCACTGCCGGCCGCCGCCGAAAAACTCGACATCCTGGTCGGCACGATCGAGCAGTTGACCGGCGCGGGCTATGTCTACATTGGCATGGACCACTTCGCGCTGCCGGACGACGCACTCGCCGTGGCCCAGCGCGAGGGCCGGCTGCAGCGCAACTTCCAGGGCTATTCCACCCATGCCGGCCATGACCAGCTCGGCTTCGGCGTTTCGTCAATCGGCGCGGTGGCGGGCCGTTACGTGCAGAACGCCCGCACGCTCGATGACTACTACAGTGGCCTCGACGCCGGCGTGCTGCCGGTGATGCGCGGCTTCGCCATGCGCGACGAAGATCACTTGCGGCGCGATGTGATTGGCGCGCTGATGTGCAATGGCGTGTTGGAGTTGGCGGCGGTCGAAGCGCGCCACCGCATCGATTTTGCCGTGCACTTCGCCAACGAGCTTGCGGAGCTGGCGCGGCTGGCCGAAGACGGGCTGGTGCGCTGTGAGCCTGGCCGCATCGAGGTGACTCCGCTGGGGCGCTTGCTGGTGCGCCGCCTGGCCATGGTGTTCGACGGCTTCCTGCGCGAGGATGCCCGGCGCACGGAGCCCGCTGCCATCCGGAGCGCTGATGCGGGTACGCCTTTGCCAATGCCAACGCGCTACTCGCGCGTGGTTTGAGCCACACCGGAAAGCAAAAAGCCCGCGGCATGCCGCGGGCTTTTTGTTGAGAGCTGCTTGCGCTTACTTCGAAGCGTTGGCCATGTAGTCCACTGCGGCCATCACGTCGCCGTCGGGGCCGGCGTAGCCGCCCTTCGGCGGCATCACGCCCTTGCCCTTCAGGGCGAAGGCGTGCACGGCGTCCATGCCTTCCTTCAGGCGCGGCGCCCAGGCTGCCTTGTCGCCAAACTTCGGCGCACCGGCAACACCGGCTGCGTGGCAGGCGGCGCAGACTTGTTCGTAGACCTTCTTGCCCACTTCGGCGGAAGCCGGCGCGGCTGCTGCAGCAGCCGGTGCTGCGGCTGCAGGTGCCGCTGCCGGAGCAGCGGCTGCGGCAGGCGCCGCGGCCTCCGAGGCAGCAGCCGTAGCCGGAGCGGCGGCGGGCGCGGCGGGTTCCGGGAACTTGGCGCCACCGGCGTCGGCCATGTAGACCACGGCGCGGCCGAGTTCGTAATCGGAGTAGTCGTCGGCGGTGGTGCCGGCGCGGGCTTGCATGGCGCCCTTGCCATGCAGCACGGAGTTCAGCAGGCCGGCAAAGCCCTGGCCGATACGCGGAGCCCAGTCACCGGCGGTGCCGTACTTGGGCGCACCGGCAGCACCGGTGGCGTGGCAGGCCGCGCAGACTTCCTTATAGACCTGCTCGCCCGTCTTGTAGACGCGCGGCGCGTTCGGGTCCTTCAGTTCGAGCGAGGCGACCGGCTTGATGCGGTCATTGACAGCTTCCACGGTAGCGGTAGAACCCGCGCCTTCCTTGGCACCGTGTCCGACAAAGTTGACTAGCAGGATGATCACGATGATTGGCACCAGGAAGGCGGCAATCACCACAGCGATCAGCTGCTTGGGGGTCTTGATGGGAGACTCGTGTTCGTCTTGTGCGTTGTGGACGTCGCTCATACTCAACTCTCAATTTTGCAGGAAACCTGTGGCCGCTCGCGATCGGCTGCTTATGTGGCCGCTTGCTCGGTGGCCAATTCCCCCTGGCCAATTGCGCGCATCGGACTATTATCCGGTGCCAACTGCCCCGAAACGGGCCAGCCAGCAGGGCGCGGCACCATCATCCCCGGACCTGATGTGGACGTTGCGCAGCCCCGTTTTTACACAAATAACTCGCGATTATAGCCTCAAAGACCTACCGTATGGAGGCAAAAGCGGCTTCCAAGAGACGTCATCTGGCTGCACTTTTCAGCCCGGCGTGGACGTCTTTCGCCAAACACGGTATGCTATGCGACTTTCCGGCAGCGGCACTCGCACGCTGCCCGCGTTGTACCCCGTCATACCCTGTGCGCCCGTAGCTCAATGGATAGAGTACTGCCCTCCGAAGGCAGGGGTTGCTGGTTCGATCCCAGCCGGGCGCACCAATCCTGACAAGGGATTGCAGCACTTCCCCCCACTACCTTGAACGCCCACTGTAGCTAAATCTCAGCTAACTTCAGCGCCGGCACCTCAGTCAGCGGCCTGACCCACTGCGCCAGGTGGTCCGCCGACAGGTGCGCATACCGCTGGACCATTTCCATCGTTTCCCAGCCCCCCAGCTCCTTGAGCACCTGCAGGGGCGTGCCGCGTTGCACGTGCCAGCGAGCCGGCGCCATTGGTACTGCGGCCGATGCGCGCTTGTGCCTTGTATCTGTCCCCACGGCTGGGGGACGCGAATGCAGCGGGATGTGGTAAATCCGCGGCCTCATTACAAAAACTTACAGCGTGCGGCGTACGAGGGGACCTATGCTCCTGTTGCCCAGACACTTGGCCGAAAGCAACCATGAACCGCAAAGGCATCTCCCCCTTATTTCGACGCACTCTCGCGCTAGGCGCTGCGTTCGGCGTGGTGCTGGCCGGCACGCTTGCAACCGGCTGCACGGTCTACACGCCTGGTGTCGCGGTTCAGACACCTGCTGCGGTGGTCGTCGATCCAGGCCCGGGGCCGGGCTTCTGCCCACCGGGTCAGGCCAAGAAGGGGCGTTGCTGAGCAATCGATGGGCAGCAGCTTGTACGAGCAGTGTGTTTACTGAACTGAGGAGACTCTGATGAACAAGACCCGCGTACTATCCCTGATCGCGGCGGCTGTCCTGGCGACGGGCTCGATGGCGGCCTTCGCCCAGCGTGGCGGTGGTGGTATGGCCGGCGGGGCCAGAGGCGATTTTGGCGGCCGTTCGGACAGCCACATCAGCGGCAGCGGCCTGCGCAACTCCAACGGTCCGGACGCGGCAGACCGCGACAAGGGACGCGCACGCGCCGAGGATCGGAGCGAATCGCGTACCCGTACCTCCCACGGGAAGGCCCACGTGCATCGCAAGCATTGATCGCTACAAGTTGCGGGGCCCATGCTCAAGGCATGGGCCGTGAATGCATCGAGGCGGGCCGTATTTGTGCAGGGATTCAGGCCGCTTTGCACTTCCTGAATACCCGCAAGGCGCTATCTGGCGCAGATCCCGAATCTGCGGCACGTTCGGAAATTCCTTCTTGGCAGTTCTTGCCGCCGCATCACCCCAGCCTCCCCCCTTTCCTTGCCTCCCCGGCTTGAGCAGGCCTAGAGGATCAGCTTGTAGCCTTCGTGGCTGGCAACGAAGCCAAGCTTTTCGTAGAACCGGTGCGCATCCGGACGGCCCTTGTCGGTGGTGAGTTGCACGATGGCGCAACCGCGGGACATGCATTCCGAGATCGCCCAGTCGAACATCTGCTGGCCGAACCCTGCGCTGCGAAACGGCGCCGCGATGCGAACCGCTTCGATCTGCCCCCGCCATGCACCTCTGCGGGCGATGCCGGGTATGAACGACAGTTGCAGCGTGCCGATTACCGTGCCGCCATCCACGGCTACCACGAGACGCTGATTCGGGTCCGCAGCGATGGCGTGGAAGGCGGTCACGTACCTTTCGTCCACGGGCGTGCCGGCAATCTCCCGCTGGCTGCCAAGCGCATCGTCCGCCAGCAATGCCACGATGGCGGGAAGATCGGCCAAGACTGCTGACCGGAAGAGGATGTGTTCCATGTCAGAACCGGGGGTAGCGCAAAGCGGAAGGGTGAGTATATCGTCGCGCCAAAGGGAGCAAAAAGGAGCACGGAATGCGCTCAGGACAGTTCAGGATGCTTCGCTGCGAGATGCCTGGCGTGGAGGCCGTCGAGGCGAGCACGCGCCACACCTTTGCGCGGCATACCCATGAGCAATTCGGCATCGGCATGATCTGGCAGGGCGCGCACAGGTCGCACAGCGGGCGCGGCATGGTCGAGGCGGGCCCCGGCGACATGATCATGGTCAACCCGGGCGAGGTGCACGATGGCATGCCCATCGGCGACGCCGGGCGCTCGTGGCGGATGCTTTACTTCGATCCCGCATGCATCGCGCGGGCCAGCCTGGACCTGAGCGAAGGCAGGACGAGGCAGTGCGAATTCCCTAGCCCGGTCGTCAGCGATGCCGCGGTGGCGGCCAGCTTCCAGCAGCTCTATCTGCTCGTCACGGCCGGCGGCGGCGCTGGCTCGGATCTGCAGCGCGAGGCGATGCTGCTCACTTTGCTGGCGCGGGTGGCGGAGCCCGGCCTTGCGCGCAGCACAGGCGCGCAGGCGGGGGCGATCAATCGGGCGCGCAGCCTGATCGACGATGATCCGGCCGCGGCCGTCTCGCTGGCCGAACTTGCCGAGGTTGCCGGGCTGAGCCGGTTCCAGCTGCTGCGCGCGTTCTCCAAGGCAACCGGGCTGACGCCGCACGCGTACCTCTTGCAGCGACGCATCCATCTGGCTCGCGCGCTGATTGCGCAGGGCAAGGCCCTGGCCGATGCGGCAGCCGCCAGCGGCTTCGCCGACCAGAGCCACATGACGCGGATGTTCGTGCGCCAGTACGGCGTGTCGCCGCGCGCCTACGCGGCTGTAGTGACCTGAGCTGCAATTTCGTTCAAGACCCGATGTGCCGGCCCGGCTAGCCTGCTGCTTTTCCATAGCGAGGGCTGCGCATGCCGGGCAAGCGGGGAAGTTATCTGGGGTATTTCTATCTGACCCTTGCGATGGTGCTGGTTGGCAGCACCGTGATTGCCAGCAAAGTCATTGCATCCGGCTTGCCACCGTTCACGGCCACCGCGCTGCGGTTCGCGATTGCCTTGCCGTGCTTGCTGGGCGCATTGCGACTGACCGGCGCATCGTGGCCAAGGCCGCGCGGGCGTGACCGGATCACGCTGGCGGTGCAGGCGGCGGCGGGCAGCGTGGGCTATACGACGCTGTTGATCTCCGGTCTGCGCCTGACCTCGGCTGCAGATGCCGGCGTCATCATTGGTACGCTGCCCGTGGTGTCGGCGGTGATCGCGATCCTGCTGCTTGGCGAGCGGCCCCATCGTTTCCTGATGCTCGCGATCGGGCTGGCCACGGCAGGGATTGTCATGGTTGCCTTTCCTTACGGCGCTGGCAGCGGGCATTCCTTGCTTGGTAACGCGCTCGTCCTGGGAGCCGTAGTGTGCGAAGGGCTGTTCATCCTGCTCAACCGGCGGCTGGACCAGGCGATTGCGCCACTCGCGCTATCGGCGGTCATGTGCGGCATCGGGCTGGTCGCATCCGCGCTGTTCGCTGTGTTCGAGGCGCCGTGGACTTTGGCGTTTTCCACGCAGGCGGTGGCGGCGGTGATCTACTACGCAATCGTGCCGACGGTCGGCGGATTCCTGCTGTGGTACGCGGGTTCGGCGCGCACGAGCGGCAGCGAGGCAGCGCTGTTTACCGCGCTTGCGCCGGTGTCGGCGGTCGTCCTGGCGGCGGTCTTGTTGGGCGAGCGGGTCAGCGTGGCCCAGGTGGCCGGGGTCGGTTGCGTGCTCGTGGCCGTGGCTAGCCTGCTACTGGTGCGGCCGGCAAGCCAGGGTACGGTGCAGGGTCCTTGAGCGCAATCATGGCGCTGCGCGCGTTGTGCCGTTGATACAGCTGCGCGCGCCTCGGCAGGTTTCGGGCTGCGGCGGAACCGCCGCCGGCGATTTCCGGCGGCGCTCACGGTATGGCGCGTGGCGCATTTCAGTTTTGCGCCGCGCGGCTTGTCGAGCACGTGTCTTTCCGGAAAGTGCCATGGCCGTCGCGTAGCCGCGCCTGCGCGCGCTACGGCTGCCCGGCGGGAGGCACTGTCAATCGGCAAACAGAAGCATTTTCCCCCCTTAATTGCGCGCTTTCGCCCGATAGGCCCAATGCGTAAATGGCCCGCATCCAACGCCTCGGGAAGTCATTCCATGTGCAATATCGCAGACAAAGTGCCCCGCGAACGGACGCGCTGGGCCGTCGCTTACTCTCGGCCGCCAGGCGCGTGGGCAAAGCGCCTGGCGATGCCGCTGGCCGGCGCGGCAGCCCTGCTCGCGCTGGCGGGTTGCGCCCAACTGCCTGCGACGGCGAACGCACCGGCGCCGCAAAGCACGATTGCGAGCTTCGTGATCCCGCCGGATGCGCTTGGCGCGCGCGATGCGCAGCTCGCGGCCGTGCTTGCCAAGGCCGGCGCGCTGGCGGCCCGGCAGAAGCAGCCGGCGACCATCGTCGTCACCGCGCTCGGCCAGGACTTGCCCTACCTCAACCAGGCGATCTGGAAAGGCGTGCCGGCACAGCGCACCACCGCAGTCCAGCTCGAGAACATGACGGCCGGCGCAAGCCAGCCGTACAGCGTCGCGATCAAGACGGCGCAATCGCAATAACACAGCAACACCGCAGCAAGGAGCCGCAGCCGATGCACCGCCTCACCCTGTTTGCCGTCAGCCTGGCGCTGGCCATGCCGGCCCTTGCCACCGAGCCTGGCGCCGATGTCCGTCCTGCCTTGCCAGCGGCCGCACCGGCGCCGGACAAGGTCTATCCACCGCTGCCTACCCTGGCCATGTTGCCGCCCGCGAGCGGCAGTGACGAGCTCAGCGCGCCGCGCGTAGGCCACGCCGCCAGGGCCAGGATCAAAGCGCCGCTCGCGCCGGAACGCAAGAGCCTCGCGCCATTGGTGCGGCTGGTGGTTTCCGACACCTCGCGTGCGTACCTGGAGACGATCGGACGTCAGCTCGACCTGGCCTTGCAGCAGTCGTCCCCGCCCGGGCCGGCTGAAGATCATCGCCAGCGCCTGGCAAGCGAGGGCATCCATCGTGTCCGCTAACGCCCATACGATGGCAGCCGGCCCGCGCCAGCACTGCGGGCAGGCCGGCAGCTTGCTGGCGGTTTCGCTGCTGCTGTCGCTGTTGCTGTTCCACGGTGCAGCCCGCGCRCAGGATTGCTTCGAGCAAGCGGGCACCTACCAGGGCGTCAATCCCTCGGTGCTGCGTGCCATCGCGTGGTTCGAGTCGAAGGGCGATCCGGCCGCGGTGAACCGCAACGCGAACGGGTCGATCGACGTCGGGCAGTTGCAGATCAACTCAGTGCATTTCAACGACCTGGCACGCCACGGGGTGCCGAGCCGCGCGCTGACCGACTCGTGCGTCAACATCTATGTCGCCGCCTGGCTGCTAAAGCAAAAGATGGTGAGGCATGGCAACACCTGGCGCGCCATTGGCGCCTACCATTCCGAATCGCCGGGGCAACGCGACGCTTACGCGCGCAGCATCCAGCGGATCCTGGTGGCCTGGGGCGAGCTGCCGTCGGCCCGCTAGCGCATGGGTAGCGCATAGGAACGCATGGGAGCGGGCCGCACCCGCCCTTGCTATCATGCGTGCCATGCTGCCCGACATCACCATCCTCCACACCGAATACGAGATCACCGCGATCCGCGCGCAAGGCGCGGGCGGGCAGAACATCAACAAGGTGTCCAACGCGGTCCACCTGCGTTTCGATGTCCGCGCCTCGTCGCTGGAAGAAGGGCACAAGGCGCGGCTCCTGCAGCTGCACGACCACCGCATCACGCGCGATGGCGTGGTGGTGATCAAGGCGCAGCAACACCGCAGCCTGGAGATGAATCGGGAGGAGGCCGTGCAACGCCTGCACGACCTGGTGCGCAGCGTGGCTACGCCGCCGCGCACGCGCCGCCCCACGCGGCCTACCTTCGGCTCGAAGATGCGGCGCCTCGAAGGCAAGAGCCAGCGCAGCCAGGTCAAGGCGCAGCGCGGCAAGGTGGTGGACTAAGAGGCCGTTTCAAAAAGATGCTGGCGTCGTTGCGCGGCCTTGGCCGATCCACTTGTACTGTCTGCGGCCGCGCGCCTAGCCAGAACCGCTGCGCTTCATTTTGAAACGGCCTCTAAGGGCGGCGCGCCCACGCTGGCACCTTTGTCTCACGCCGCCGCCTGGCATCGAAGCTGACATCGGCGCCGATTAGGCGCCGACACTCAGGCGGCCAGTGGCAGGCGCACCGTCAGCGTGACGCCGCGCCCGCCGATGCCCGGGCTCAGGCTTACCTGGCCTTGCGCCGTCAGCACGATCTCCTTGACGATGGCAAGCCCCAGGCCGCTGCCTTCCTGGTTCGGCAGTGCGTTGCGATAGAAGCGATCGAATATCTTGGGCCGCGCTTCCGCGGGAATGCCGGGACCGTTGTCGCTCACCGCCAGGACGGCACTTTTCGCCTCGAGCGTCAGGGCCACGGTGACCTGGCCCTGCGCCGGCGTATAGCGGATCGCGTTGTCGACCAGGTTCGATACCACGGCCGCCATCATCCACTCGTTGACGCTCACCCGTGCACTGTCGACCGCCAGCTCGGCCCCCAGGTCGATGCCCTTGCGCTGCGCCAGCACCACCATGTCTTCCAGCACGTTGGTCACCAGCGGCACCAGGTCCGCGCCTTGTTGCGCGGCACCGGCACTGCGCGCGGCTTCGGCCTGCGACAGCAACAGCAGCTTGTTGGCCAGGTTGGTCATGGCCTGTGTGCTGGTCTCCATCGAGCCGAGGATCTCGCGCAGCCTGGCTTCATCGTCCACCCGCGCGGCAAACTCCAGCTGCGCCCCCAGCACCGCGAGCGGCGTGCGGATCTGGTGCGCGGCATCGGCAATAAAACGCTTTTGCTGGCGCACATATTCATTCAGGCGCTGGATGCACTGGTTGATCGCCTCGACAATGGGCCGCAATTCCTGCGGCAGGTCGATTGCGCTCACCGGTACCAGATCCATGGGGTCGCGTCCCGCCACTTCGTCCTTCACGCGCAGCAGCGGGCTCAGCTCCACCGTGAGCCCGATCATCACCAGCCCCACGGCCAGCACCAGCATCACCACTTCGCGCAGCAGCGCCGGCATGCGCAGGCTGCGAACCAGTTCGTGGTTGCCGATCAGTGTCTGCCCCACAGTGACGGTGACCTTGCGGGCCTCGCCGGAATCGAACATCGTGCGGGTGGCTTGCACGACCCGCACCGGCTGCGACTGGAAACGGGAGGAGTAGAACACGGGGCTGGCGGCGCCCGCCATCGGTGGCTGCTCGAAGCGCGGGTTGCCGGCCAGGATCCGGCCGCGATCGTCGACCACGTTGTAGAAAACGTGGTCGCCATAGGGCGAGTCGAACAGGGACAGCGCCGACGGTGGCACCTGCACCGTGATGCGTCCGTCCGCCCACGCGATGTGGCCCGCGATGACGTCGGCCGAAGCTTGCAGCGCGCGGTCTTGCACGCGGTTTGCGGTATCGGCCGCACTCAGGTAGGCGGCATAGCTGCTGATGCCCACAAAGCCTGCCAGCGGCACCAGCAGCCATAGCAGCAACCGTACGCGCAGGCTGTGGATCATTGCTTTTGCTGCAGCAGGTAGCCCAGGCCGCGCAGCGTCATGATGGTGGCCTGGCAGCCCTCGAGCTTCTTGCGGATGCGATGGATATAAATCTCGATGGCGTCCTCGCTAGCCTCCTCGTCGAGCGAGTACACGCCCGACATGAGGCTTGCCTTGGACACGGTCTTGCCGAGCCGCATCATCAGGATTTCCAGCGCGGTGTGCTCTTTCAGGCGCAGCGAAAGCAGCTCGCCCGCGACATAGAACTGCCGCGTGTCGGTGTTGTAGGTGAGGTCGCCGCAAGCCAGCTCGGCTTGCTTCTCCCCGGTCTGCCGCCGCGCCAGGGCTTTGATGCGCGCGACCAGTTCCCGCACCTCGAAAGGCTTGACGAGGTAGTCGTCGGCGCCCAGGCCTAGGCATTCCACTTTTTCGTCGATCGACGCGCTTGCGGTCACCACCAGTACCGGCACGTTGTTGCGGCGCGCACGCAGCCGGCGCAATACGCTCTTGCCGGCCAGGCGCGGGATCTGCAGGTCTAGCAGCACCACGTCGTAGCTTTGCGTCTGCAGCAACTGATCGGCGTACTCGCCGTCCAGCGCGGTGTCGACCATGAAGCGCTCTTCCTTCAGCAGCCTCGCGAGCCAGTGGATGAGCGAAGCGTTGTCTTCGATCAGCAATACCTTCATGAACCGCTCTGGTGAGGACCTACTGTTACCGGGGTCTCCTTTTACCACTGCCCGCCACGCCGCAGACACAGCACCGCATCGGGATATTCCCTGAGACGCGGCGAAAGCTGCGTGAAGGTTTGCGTTGCCTAGAATGCTTCGAACCCCGCGCTGTGGCCCCGGCGAGCGCGGAGGCACGCCGTAACCAGAGCCCAATCATGCCCCGGCCACCAAAACCTGGCGCCAGCAAAACAAGGGAGACAAAGATGAATGCACACAGGAAGGGCGCGCTTGCCGTGGCCTGCGCAGCACTTGCGGCACTTGCAGCACTTGCGCCTGCGCACACGGCGCAGGCGGCCGATGGAAAGCTGTCGATCATGGTGGGCGGCGCGACCAAGATCATCTACCTGCCAGCCAGGCTGACCGAGCAGCTGGGCTACTTCAAGGAAGAGGGGCTTGATGTCGAGATCCTCTCGCAACCGGCCGGGGTCGACGCCGAAAACGAACTGCTGGCCGGCGCGGTGCAGGGCGTGGTGGGCTTCTACGATCACACCATCGATCTGCAGAGCAAGGGCAAGGAAGTGGAGGCCGTGGTGGTGTTCGGCAAGGTGCCGGGCGAGGTGGAAATGGTGGCCACGCGTGCGGCCGGCCAGATCAAGAGCATGGCCGATGTGAAAGGCAAGACGCTCGGCGTGACGGGCCTGGGCTCGTCGACCAACTTCCTGACGCAGTACCTGGCCTTCAAGGCGGGTGTGGCGCCCAGCCAGTACACGGTGCTGCCGGTTGGCGCCGATAACAGTTTCATGGCCGCGATCCGCCAGAGCCGCATCGATGCCGGCATGACCACCGAGCCCACCATCTCGCAATTGCTCAAGACCGGCGAGGCGCAGGTGCTGGTCGACATGCGCACGGCCGAGGGCACCACCCAGGCGCTGGGCGGGCTCTATCCGGCCTCCAGCCTCTATATGCAGCGCGCCTGGGTGGAGGGACACAAGGAGCAGGTGCAGAAGCTGGCGCGCGCCTTCGTCAAGACCATGCGCTTTATCAAGACCCACAGCGCCGAGGAGATTGCGCAGAAGATGCCCAAGGACTACTACGGCAATAACCGCGAGCTCTACGTCAAGGCCCTGGGCGCCTCGCTGCCCATGTTCACGGACGACGGCAAGATGCCCGCCGGTGGCCCCGAAACGGTGCTCAAGGTGCTCGCCTCGTTCGATCCGACTGTCAAGGGCAAGCACATCGAACTGAGCCGCACCTTTACCAACGAGTTCGTCGACCGCGCTGCCAAGTGAGGCGCCAGGCGATCAACCGGTTCGCGCCGCCGGCGCGCGCGCACTGCAAGGAAACATCATGACCAATACCGTGCCGCAAGATGCGCCGGCCATCGAATTCGAGCGCGTCTCCTGCCGTTTCATCGCACCCGATGGCACTGCCACCGTGGCGTTGCGCGACTTCTCCATGCGTGTGGGCAAGGGCGAGTTCGTCGCTATCGTCGGGCCGACGGGATGCGGCAAATCGACCACACTGAGCCTGATCACCGGCCTGCTCAAGCCGAGCACCGGCGAGGTGCGCCTGATGGGCAAACGCGTGACCGGCATCGATCCGCGCATCGGCTTCGTGTTCCAGGCCGATGCGGTCTTCCCGTGGCGCTCGGTGCTGCACAACGTGGCGGCCGGGCCGCTGTTCCGCGGCGCCGGCCGCGACCAGGCCTATGGCCTGGCCGAGGAATGGGTGCGCAAGGTCGGCTTGGCCAAGTTCAGCAACCACTACCCGCATCAGTTGTCGGGCGGCATGCGCAAGCGCGTGGCGCTGGCGCAGACCTTCATCAACAACCCGCAGATCCTGCTGATGGACGAGCCGTTCAGCGCACTGGACATGCAGACCCGCACGCTGATGCAGGACGAGCTGCTGCAGCTCTGGTCGCAGAACGCCGGCTCGGTGGTGTTCGTCACGCACGACCTGGAAGAAGCCATCGCCATGGCCGACCGGGTCTTCGTGCTGACCGCGCGTCCGGCCACCCTCAAGCGTGTCTATGAGATCGACCTGCCGCGCCCGCGCGTGACTTCGGAGATCCGCTACGAAAAGCACTTTGTCGAACTGTCGCGCGAGATCTGGGCCGATCTGCGCGAAGAAGTCCACATCGACTGATGCGGCGCCGCCAACCGTAGCCAACGCCAATGCCAATACCAATACCAATACCAATACCAATGAATATGGAAGCAAACACGGCCCTTGCCGACGAACTCGACGTCTTTGAACGGGAAGCCAGGCTAGCCATGCGCCGGCGCCGCCAACTGATCATCACCCTGCGCATCGCCTTGCTGGTGGTGGCGCTGGGCGGCTGGGAGCTGGCGGGACGGCTGCACTGGATCGACCCGTTCTTCTTCTCCATGCCCTCGCTGATCGCGGAGCAGATCTACGACTGGTTCGTCAACGGCACCTCGCAGGGCCCGCTGCTGGAGCAGGTGGCGGTCACGCTGGAAGAGACCGGGCTCGGCTTCCTGATCGGCTCGGTCGCCGGCGTGATCTGCGGCATCGTGCTCGGGCGCAACAAGCTGCTGGCCGATGTGTTCAGCATCTACATCCAGATTGCCAACTCCATTCCACGCGTGGTGCTGGGCTCGATCTTCGTGATCGCGCTGGGCCTGGGCATGGCCTCCAAGGTGGCGCTGGCGGTGGTGATGGTGTTCTTCGTGGTGTTCGGCAACGCCTTCCAGGGCGTGCGCGAAGCCGACCGCTACCTGATCGCCAATGCGCAGATCCTCGGCGCCTCCAAACGGCAGCTGACCTTCGCCGTGGTAGTGCCGTCGGCGTTGAGCTGGATCCTGGCCAGCCTGCACGTCAGCTTCGGCTTCGCGCTGGTCGGCGCCGTGGTGGGCGAGTTCCTGGGTTCCAAGCAGGGCATCGGCCTGCTGATCGCCACGGCGCAGGGCGCCTTCAATGCCAGCGGCGTGTTCGCCGCCATGATCGTGCTGGCGGTGGTGGCGCTTGCCGCGGATTTCTTGCTGACCACGCTGGAAAACCGACTGCTTAAATGGAAGCCGGGCAACCTGGCCTGAGCTTACGTCGCGGCGGCACAGCGCAATAGCGCTACGCACGCGCCGGGAAGCCATCTCCCTTGCCCACGCCGACTCCCGTCGGCGTGGGCCTTTTTGCTTGGTTCGCCAGACTTCCTGCGAGCGCCCGCCCTCTCCCCCGGCCCCGCTCCCACAAGTGGGAGAGGGGCGCAGATCAGTGGCAATGAACGGAGCCGACGGATGGGCCAGCACCGCACGCCATGACGACGGCTGTCGCTCCCTCGCCCCTCAGGGGGAGAGGGCCGGGGAGAGGGGGGGCTTAGTCAATATGACTCCCCTGGGGCAAAGAGGGCTGGCCCGCCGCGARGAATCAAACGCGGGTTAGCATGACTGCCAGAGCCGCATGGTGTGGACAGTGCCACACCCGGCGATTTCCAGCGCGGAGGCCAGCATGGAACACGATAGCACTTTGTACGTGGGTCTTGACGTCCATAAGGACTCGATCACGGTCGCCTA